>NZ_JADNJD010000007.1:111037-141537 GCF_015554745.1 Anaeromassilibacillus sp. 1001302B_160321_C8
GGATTGAAATAATCCTGGCCAATTGTGATGCCGCTCTTTGCAGCGTCACCCTCCGTGTGGAGGGTGTGGATTGAAATTATGTAGATCAGCGCGGGATATAGCGTCTTCCCGTCCGTCACCCTCCGTGTGGAGGGTGTGGATTGAAATACCTGATGCGGCTTTATCCCAAACGCCGCTGTCAACTGTCACCCTCCGTGTGGAGGGTGTGGATTGAAATTATGTCTGTTGCGCTGAAGGCTGCCTGGGCGCTTGGTCACCCTCCGTGTGGAGGGTGTGGATTGAAATCGTAAACGTGTATTTTGTTTGAGCGGCAAAATAAGTCACCCTCCGTGTGGAGGGTGTGGATTGAAATATTTCTGTTTGTGGTGTCTTCACTTGTTTGACTTGGTCACCCTCCGTGTGGAGGGTGTGGATTGAAATTACTTCAACCTCCGGTTTCAGCCATCCCGGAAGCCGTCACCCTCCGTGTGGAGGGTGTGGATTGAAATCTTTGCCCTATGAAATGTATTGGCAAAGTCGAGAAGTCACCCTCCGTGTGGAGGGTGTGGATTGAAATTAGGGATATAAAAAATATATCCCTAGAAACCGCCAGTCACCCTCCGTGTGGAGGGTGTGGATTGAAATGTTTATCCAAAATATCTGGCAGGCTATTGTAGATGTCACCCTCCGTGTGGAGGGTGTGGATTGAAATATCTGAGTGGGCATGGACAGATGTGCCCACCCGTCACCCTCCGTGTGGAGGGTGTGGATTGAAATCAAAAGTTGAGACAGAGACGCAGATGCCTGTGGGTCACCCTCCGTGTGGAGGGTGTGGATTGAAATCGCTCGGGTTTGTGATGTCAACTTGCATCAGAGGAGTCACCCTCCGTGTGGAGGGTGTGGATTGAAATTACAAAAGAATCTTTGAAGAGCTGCTGGGGGTGGAGGTCACCCTCCGTGTGGAGGGTGTGGATTGAAATGGTAGTCAGTAAGATAGGTATAATTATCAACGTGTCACCCTCCGTGTGGAGGGTGTGGATTGAAATTTATCATTTTGAAGGGGAGCTTTTGCGGAGAGCCAGTCACCCTCCGTGTGGAGGGTGTGGATTGAAATTCTGTTAGTAACCTGTGTGGGAACAATCATAACATGTCACCCTCCGTGTGGAGGGTGTGGATTGAAATTTAAACATGCTCCAAGGGTTATCAAACATACGAGAGTCACCCTCCGTGTGGAGGGTGTGGATTGAAATTGTCATGGTTGGGAAAAAGCCCGTGGATGCCGAATGTCACCCTCCGTGTGGAGGGTGTGGATTGAAATTTGTAAATTTAATTATGCGTTAACAAAAGATGACGTCACCCTCCGTGTGGAGGGTGTGGATTGAAATAAATTTAAAGTTAAGTTAGGAGAGTGATTTTATGGCGTCACCCTCCGTGTGGAGGGTGTGGATTGAAATAGAATAGAGAACAAGCACTCACATCACAATTATCTGGTCACCCTCCGTGTGGAGGGTGTGGATTGAAATCGCTTTTTCATAATATTGTACCTCCTAAAAAAGGGGTCACCCTCCGTGTGGAGGGTGTGGATTGAAATGCCCATTCCCCGACGAGCGTATTATCGTCTACGAGTCACCCTCCGTGTGGAGGGTGTGGATTGAAATGATGGAGAAGACGAGAGTAGCGGAAAAAAATATCACGTCACCCTCCGTGTGGAGGGTGTGGATTGAAATGACAAATTCTGCAAGAGAAAAAGAAAATTTTATTAGTCACCCTCCGTGTGGAGGGTGTGGATTGAAATACGCTCCACATTACTGCTATCTGAAATGTAAATCGTCACCCTCCGTGTGGAGGGTGTGGATTGAAATATTGTTGCATTAAACAACGCCTGCGCTGCGGTCGGTCACCCTCCGTGTGGAGGGTGTGGATTGAAATGCCGTGTTTTGCCATATCCGGCGGGCCTTCTGTGGGTCACCCTCCGTGTGGAGGGTGTGGATTGAAATGGCTGTGTGTACCCAAAAGAGAACCCGCGGCACGTCACCCTCCGTGTGGAGGGTGTGGATTGAAATCCACAACTGCTGGCTCGTTTTTGCGGCAAGGAAGTCACCCTCCGTGTGGAGGGTGTGGATTGAAATTCGGTAGATCACGACAAAATCCTTAAGTGGGATTGTCACCCTCCGTGTGGAGGGTGTGGATTGAAATTGAAATATTTGTAGTCTCTGATTAATTTGCTCTTGGGTCACCCTCCGTGTGGAGGGTGTGGATTGAAATCGTACTTGATCTCGACATACCTGTTGACCCTCAACGTCACCCTCCGTGTGGAGGGTGTGGATTGAAATTTCGATATATGCTGTCATTTTTGGGAAAATCTCGCGCGTCACCCTCCGTGTGGAGGGTGTGGATTGAAATGATGATGAACGCAGAGAATTCTGCCTTCAATCCGAAGTCACCCTCCGTGTGGAGGGTGTGGATTGAAATTAGGTGAGGACAAATATGTTGATCTGGAAGTGCGGTCACCCTCCGTGTGGAGGGTGTGGATTGAAATGATGGGAACCAAGTATCACTCCGGCTAGTTGGCGTCACCCTCCGTGTGGAGGGTGTGGATTGAAATTCGTCATCGCTTGCGCGCTCGATACTCCCTTCCGGGTCACCCTCCGTGTGGAGGGTGTGGATTGAAATAAACATTTTGATGTATTCCGGGATATTTCCGACGTCACCCTCCGTGTGGAGGGTGTGGATTGAAATCCATTGGTATGATAACCGGGAAGCTGTCGGAAACGGGTCACCCTCCGTGTGGAGGGTGTGGATTGAAATTTTTTGCTTGCGGTTTTGCTTCCCGTTTTGTTTGGGTCACCCTCCGTGTGGAGGGTGTGGATTGAAATCTGCTACCACTTCAAAGTGCTCCGTTCTTTCTACGGTCACCCTCCGTGTGGAGGGTGTGGGTTGAAATACCTGTCCGATGTTTACCCTGACAGATCCCTTGACCATTCTCTATACGGAAAGCGCGGCTGAAACACACTATGGACGAAGTTTATTGATAAGATTTTGCTGGGAGTGTCCGTGTATAAGTGTGATAGGTGAGAGGTTGACACAGTCCTCCTTTTTGCGATAAGATTAAACAATATAAAGTGGTTTGCAACCAAAGCAACACAATTGCATGGGAGGTGGCAGTATGCGAACGATTTGCGGAGTAGCAGCATCCAAGGGGATCGCAATCGGGAAGCTCTGCATCCGGCAGAATCCTGCAGAGATGAAAAACATGCCGCCTGCTGCCGATGCAAACATTGAGATTCAGCGCCTGTATGCTGCGCGCACGGCAGCAGAGCGGAAGATCAACAAGCTCTATCGCCAAGCGCTACATAAATTTGGAGCCGAAGATTCGTTGATTTTTAAAAGCCATATTATGCTCTTGGAAGATCATGAATTTTTTGATCATATCCAAAGCCACATTCTTCACGATCATATGACAGCAGAGTCGGCCGTTTATATGACCGCCCAGCATTTTTATCAGTTTTTTTCTGAGATGGAAGACGAGTACATGCGGGCGCGTGACACGGATATTCGGGATGTCGCTAGGCATTTGCTGCGCTATTTAAATCCGGATTACGCAGAACAGTTGAATGGAATGCGGGAAAAGGGAATTGTAGCTGTGGAGGAACTCTTGCCAAGCGAGGCGGTTACATTTAATCGCAGAAAAGTGCTTGCTTTTTTATCGAAAAGCGGTTCCCGTTACTCGCATGCCGCAATCCTTTTGCGTAATGCAGGGATCCCCTATGTGGTTGGCTTGGAGGATTCCTATCAATCTTTGGTCCAGGCAGAGACCGTGGTTGTGGATGGTTTTACAGGCGACGTCGTTTTAAATCCAGATACTATGGCGCTGAGAGAATATGGCGAAAAGCAATATGAATACTTTTTGCATTTGCATGCGCTTCATGAATTGCGCGGCTGTCCCTCTGTGACGCGGGATGGCTATCGCATCGACATCCATGCCAATATTGGGCATGTGGAAGATGTGCAGCAGGTTTTGGACAATGACGCCGATGGAATCGGCCTACTGCGTACAGAGTTCCTTTATTTGGGGAACAATATGGATTGTTCCGAAGAGGGGCAGTTCCAAGCCTATAAAAAAGTTCTGGAAAA
Organism: Anaeromassilibacillus sp. 1001302B_160321_C8; assembly: GCF_015554745.1. NCBI lineage: Bacteria > Bacillati > Bacillota > Clostridia > Eubacteriales > Acutalibacteraceae > Anaeromassilibacillus > Anaeromassilibacillus sp. 1001302B_160321_C8. The sequence goes on from NZ_JADNJD010000007.1 coordinate 115,151, forward strand.
GATGCAGGGGAAGCGCGTGGTCATCCGGACACTCGATGTCAGCGAAGAGCCGGAGATCAGCCAGTGGCGCTATGGAGACCGCGTCAATCCTGCTATGGGGTTTCGGGCGATACGCTTCAGCTTGCGTCGGCCGGATTTGTTTTTGACACAGCTTCGGGCAATTTTGCGGGCGTCCGTCTATGGGAAAGCTGCGGTTCTATTTCCGGTTGTGACATCCGAAGAGGAGGTTATAAAGGCGAAAGCATTGTTGCAACAAGCACGTGCGTCGTTGGAAGCAGAAGGAGTTCCGGTGGCTGACAAGATTGAAATAGGGATTATGATCGAAACACCGGCCGCGGTTATTCTGAGCGACCGTCTTGCATCGATGGTGGATTTTTTTAGCATTGGAACGAACGATTTGACACAGTACATTCTCGCAACAGACCGAATGAATGATTCGATAGCTTCGTTGTATAATCCACGGCATCCAGCGGTACTTCGCATGATTGATATGACGGTGGCAAACGCCAAGAAACATGGAATCTGGACAAGCATCTGCGGTGAATCGGCGGCAGATGCGGAACTGTTACGATTTTACCTTGCGATGGGGGTGGAAGAGCTTTCTGTCGCTCCATCTGCGGTGTTGGAATTGCGCCGTATCGTGCGGCAAACAACGCTTGGAAAGCATAAAGATCGGATTATCCAAAAATATTGCAACGGATAGAAAACGATTGGCAGAAAGAGGACGTGGCTTTCATGTCCTTTTTCTATATAGCGTGCGATCATGCGCATCGAGAAAAAGATTCATTACATCCCTGAAATGTGTGCGGAGAGATGGATGGGGTGTGTTTCCATAATAAAATGATAGAGAAAGAATGAGGGTTCAAACGATGGCAAAGACATTGGTATTGGCGGAAAAACCGTCTGTCGGAAGAGAGCTGGCGCGGGTGCTCGGATGCAGGCAGGGCGGCAATGGGTATCTGTCCGGTGGGCAATATATTGTGACATGGGCGTTGGGACATCTTGTGGAGCTGGCTGAACCGGAGGCGTACGGAGAACAGTACAAGACTTGGAGCATGGATACCCTGCCGATGCTGCCGGAAAAAATGGAATTGAAAGTCATTCCTGAAACGAGCAAGCAATATAGCGTTGTAAAAAAATTGTTGCATAGTCCGGAAGTTGGCTCCTTGGTTATTGCAACGGACGCCGGCCGGGAGGGAGAACTGGTCGCACGCTGGATCTTGGAAAAAGCAGGCTTCCATAAGCCAGTCAAACGCCTGTGGATCTCTTCCCAAACGGATCGCGCCATCCGCGAGGGGTTTGCAAACTTAAAGGATGGAAAGGCGTATTATAACCTGTATATGTCGGCCCAGTCCCGTGCAGAAGCGGATTGGCTGGTCGGGCTCAATGTCACCCGCGCGCTGACCTGCAAATTTAACGCACAGCTATCTGCGGGGCGTGTGCAGACGCCGACCTTGGCGTTGCTTGTTCAGCGGGAAGAGGAGATTCGCCGCTTTGTCCCGAAAGACTACTATACAGTTCGCGCTGACCTGGGAAACTTCTTTGTGACTTGGCACAATGGCAAGAATCAGACCGCAATTTCAGACAAGGAGAAGGCAGATGCCATCGCGGAGAAGATCCGAGAAAAGAAGTTTCGCATCACCGAAGTAAAAAAAACATTTGGTTCGACACCGCCACCGATGCTCTATGACCTGACAGAATTGCAGCGCGATGCAAATAAATTGTACCAATACTCCCCCAAGCAGACGTTAAACATCATGCAGCGGCTGTATGAAACCCATAAAGCGCTTACGTATCCCCGCACGGATTCCCGGTATCTGACTGCAGATCTTGTACCGACGCTGCCGGAGCGCCTGCGTGCGGTGAACCACGGGGAGTTTGGCCCCATTGTAGGGGAGATATTCCGTACCCGGAAGAGCATTTCCCATGCGTGCGTCAACAATGCGAAGGTGACCGATCATCATGCGATCATCCCCACGGAGGAGCAGGTCAATTTGCTCAGCTTGAACCAGGAAGAGAGAAGGATCTATACGCTGGTCGTCAAACGGTTCCTGACCTGTTTCTATCCGAGCTATGACTTTAAGAAAATCCGTGTGGAATTGACCGCTGAGGGCGAGTCGTTTTCTGCGGCCGGCCGTGAGATTATCGAGCTGGGGTGGAAAAAGGTCGAAAAAGGCATCGAAGAAGACGAAGAAGAAGCCGCAGAGCAGGTACTTCCAAACCTGCGCCAAGGGGATTCCTTTGTGTGTAAAAACATCCAACTCAAAGCGCAGAAAACCGCTCCGCCTGCCCGCTATACAGAGGCGACGCTCCTTTCCGCTATGGAGAATCCTTCAAAGTTCATCGAGGATAAAAAGATGAAGGAGTATATCGGCGGCGGACTGGGAACGCCTGCTACCCGCGCGGACATCATTGAAAAGCTGTTCAGTTCCTTTTATGTAGAGAAGAGAGGGAATTCGCTGGTTCCAACGTCGAAAGGCATGCAACTGATCGGCCTTGTGCCGCCGGATCTGAAGGAACCTCTTCTCACAGCGCGCTGGGAACAGCGGTTGGAAGGGATCAGCCAGGGCAAAGAAAATCGGGGTGCTTTTATCAAAGAGATCAAGGGATATGCGACCGCTTTGGTCAAAACAGTGGCCAGTAGCGAGGCGACCTATGTGCATGAAAATATGACCCAGAAGATATGCCCGGAATGTGGTAAGCACCTGTTGATGGTCAACACCAAAAAGGGAAAAATGTTGGTATGCCAGGACCGGGAATGCGGTTATCGCCGCAATGTTGTAACAGAGACGCGGGTGCGCTGCCCCAATTGCCATAAGTTTATGGAACTCTTTGGCGAGGGGGACAATAAGACATTCGCATGCCGCTGCGGTTTCCGCTCCAAGGCGGATAAGTTTTTTGAAAGCCGGGAAAAGCGGTCCAGTGCATCGAAACGGGATGTACAACAGTATTTGAGAAATCAAAACCAGAAGAAAGATCCAGGCGTCAGTGCATTTGCAGCCGCGTGGGCGAAGAGCTTAGAAGCGGCGAAGAAAAAAGGATCAGAATGAGCATGTGGATTCGCACAAAAACATTCTGGAAATCCTTGTTATTTCATGTGTAATATTTTATAATAAGAATAGAGGGTACAACAAATTTTTGAAAGCTTCATTCTACATCACAGGGAGGGCGTTTCGATGAAACCGTTTGTGATTACAGTCGCGCGCGGATATGGAAGCGGTGGCAAGACAATCGGCAAAATGTTGGCGGAGGATCTGGGCGTCAAATATTACGATATGGAGTTGTTGCGGCTTGCATCCGACGAAAGTGGGATCAATGAGCACCTTTTTGCAGAGGCAGATGAGAAGCTCAAAACGCCGCGTCTGTTTAAGCCGCGTAAAAGTGCGTACACAGGCGAAGTGATTCCCCCAGATAGCGAAGATTTTGTTTCCGATCAGAATTTATTTAATTATCAGGCAAAGGTGATCCGCGATTTAGCGGAGAAAGAATCCTGTGTGATTATTGGGCGGTGCGCAGATTTTGTATTAAAAGACTACAAAAACGTTGTGCGCGTATACGTACACGCCCCGTTTGACTATTGCGTAGAAAAGACCATGATGGTTCATGGAAATATGGACGAAGAGGAGGCCAAACGGTATATCCGCAAAGTGGACAAACGCCGTGGGGATTACTATCTCTATTTTACTGGACGCGATTGGCATAATGCAGATAACTACGACCTTTGCCTCAACAGCAGCGACCTTGGCTGGGAAAAATGTGTGGCGCTAGTAAAGGCTTATATGGAGATTAAACTCGGCGATTAAAGGCGCCGTTCGTTGTAAAAAGCTCCCCTCGGATTCTTTCTTGAGAATCCGAGGGGAGCTTTTATAGATGTTGAATGGCAAAGGCCTTTCCATATTTCCAGGGGGAGGCCAAGGATTCCGTCCTCTCCTGGAAAACAGATATCCCTTTGACGCGGTTTTAAATGGGCAATCGCTTTAAAATGCCTCACGATGGCGCTGATGGCGAAGTTCCCGGCGTTTTTCACCGGCTTCCCATTCGGCACGATCTTGGAAATTCTCCAGAATCAGCCCGGGAACAGCGGTAGGGTTGCCCTGGTCATCCAAGGCGACTTCCACCAGATAGGCGGTGTTTACAAGTTTGCGCTCCCCGGAGAGGCTTTCCACAAAACTATCGACGCGCACTTCCATAGAGGTACGCCCGACGTAGGTGATTTTCCCATGCAGGACGACTGTACTGTTCGCATAAACCGCTTCTTTAAATTGGAGATTATCAATTGCGGCGGTTGTGACATTCCGATTGGAATGCCGCCGCGCGACGATTCCGCCTACAACATCAATCCAGGCGGCCAGCTGTCCGCCGAATACGCGGCCAGCCCCATTCAAATGGTTAGGCATGATGGCTTGTACCTGTTCGACTTCAGAGTCTGCTACACGTTTTGCAGGGATGTTGGATTCCATAGGATCATTCCTTTAAACATGATTTTGGAGTGCAGGATTTTGAATAGGTGTGGATCTGTTGGCGCCAAGGCCCTTTTGAAGGCCACACTTGCACAGAATACCAATCACAAAAAATTTACGATTTACCTGGATTCCAAGATTTTCTTTTCTAATTATAACGTAAAATGCCCGGTTCTGTAAAGCTGGTTTGTACAAGAGGCTGAAAGAATGAACAAAAGATTGCAATCAGCCTGGTAGAGGTAACAGGATTGTAGTTGCACCAGGTAGTTTTTGTAGCTATAATGGTTCCTATGCAGAAAGGAGGCGGTGAGATGCCGGAAGAGTCTTGTTGCGCCATCCTTGTCGCGGCGGGAAACTCCAGCCGCATGGGGATGGGAATGTCCAAGCAGTTCCTTTTGTTGGGGGGGAAGCCGGTTATTGTACATACGCTGCTTGCCTTTGAGCGGGCGGCGAGCATTTCCAGCATCGTTGTAGTTTGCCGCCCGGAGGATCAGGCAGCTGTACAGTGTTTAGCGGATCAGCATGCAATTGGAAAGTTGTGCGCCGTTGTAGCGGGGGGAGCGACCCGGCAGCGCTCTGTCGCTGCGGGACTGGCTGCCGTACCAAAGGAAACGGAGTATTTGGCTATTCATGATGGGGCGCGTCCGCTGATTCGCCCTGAGGAGATCGACGCCACCGTACAGGATGCCCGGACTTATGGAGCTGCCGCGCTTTGCACGTTGGTGAAAGATACGATTAAAATGCAGAATACGGATGGATTTGTTTGTTCTACGCCGGATCGCAGCTCCCTGCGCGCGGTGCAGACTCCGCAGGTTTTTGAACGGGGTCTCTACGAACAGGCGATGCAAGTTGCAGCGCAAGAAGGCGCGGATTATACGGACGACTGCCAACTGGTGGAGCATTTGGGAAAAATGGTCCATTTGGTCACCGGCGGTTATACAAATATCAAGATTACAACCCCGGAGGACCTCCCTGCGGCGGAGGCGCTCCTCAAGAAAGAAAGGGGCGATCCTATGCGAATTGGGCACGGCTACGATGTCCACCGGCTGGTGCCCGGCCGGAAACTGGTTTTGGGTGGTGTTGAAATCCCTTATGATAAAGGCCTTTTGGGGCATTCGGATGCCGATGTATTGACCCATGCCGTGATGGATGCGTTGCTGGGAGCAGCGGCGCTGGGCGATATTGGAACATGGTTCCCGGACACAGACCCAGCTTACAGCGGCGCAGACAGCTTGGCGCTGCTGCGGCAGGTGGTCCATATCTTGCAGAAACACGGCTGCCGGATTGTAAATATCGACGCGACGGTTTTGGCCCAGGAACCAAAGCTCAAGCCTTATATTGAGATGATGCGCAGCCGTTTGGCTGAGGCGAGTGGAATGGAACTTGGGCAGGTTAGCGTGAAGGCTACAACGGAAGAAGGGCTCGGATTTACAGGGGAAAAGCAGGGGATCGCCGCTCATGCGGTGTGCTTGTTGGAAAAATAAAGGGGCAGGTTGTTCTTTCTAAGGAAATAGTCAAAGGGCTTGTTTGTAGCATACTCTGGTAATAAAAACAGAGAGGTGATACTTGTGGGCAAGCCTATGCTTATGGTTAGCTCCATCACATACGCGATGAAGGGGCGAGACCTGCTTTTTCAACACGGGATCAAGTCCTATGTAGAGAGAACACCGCACAGCAATGAAAACGCTGGATGCGGATACAGTATATATGTCCCCAACCGCACCGACGAGGCGGAGGCCATTTTGACACGAGCTGGCATTCGGGTCCTGGGCCGGACGGAAAGGGAGGACGTGGGATGATTTATTTCGATAACGCCGCGACCACCTACCCAAAGCCGCCGCAGGTGATTCGTGCAGTTGACGAAGCGATGCGAAAATACGGGGCAAATCCAGGCCGGGCAGGCCATACGATGTCCATGGAGACAGCGGAAGAGCTGTACCGGTGCCGGACGGCTGTGGCAGAATTTTTCCACGCGCCAGGCCCAGAGTGCGTAGTGTTTACACTCAATTGTACGCAAGCGATCAATTTCATCTTAAAAGGTGTGTTAAAATCCGGGGATCATGTGGTCACCTCCAATTTGGAGCACAATGCCGTCATGCGCCCTCTCCAAGCGCTCCAAAAGAGGGGCGTCACTTATACAGAGGCGCAGGTAGTCCCTGGGGATAACGACGCTACGGTAGACGCCTTCCGGAAGGCACTGCGCGCCAATACCAAATTGATCGTCTGCACGCATGTTTCCAATGTGTGGGGCATTCGTCTGCCCATTGAGCGTTTAGCTGCACTGGGGCACGAGTATGGGGTCCCGATTGCTGTGGATTGCGCACAAAGCGCGGGCGTGCTGCCGGTTGATATGCAGGAGTTTCAATTCGACTATCTCTGTGTGGCTGCCCATAAAGGGCTCTATGCCCCCATGGGGACGGGAATTTTGATTACACCGCATGGGGCGTCCATGGAAACGTTGATGGAAGGCGGGACCGGGACGGCATCCATCTCATTGGAGCAACCGGAGACCATGCCCGACCGCCTGGAAAGTGGGACCATCAACATCCCGGGGATTGCCGGGATACGTGCAGGGATTTCTTTTGTGAAAAGCAAGGGGATTGAACGGATCTACCGGCATGAGCTGGGGCTGATCCAGGCATTATACCGAAGCCTATCCAAGATGGAAGGGGTTCAGCTTTACACACCGGAGCCTGTGGAGCCGTACTTTGCCCCTGTGCTTTCCTTCAATATAAAGGAGGCCAACAGCGAGGCTGTAGCGCAGAGGTTAAATGCGGCGGGGATCGCCGTCCGTGCGGGGTTGCACTGTGCGCCTAGGGCTCACGAGAGCTTTGGGACTTTGCAGCAGGGGGCTGTGCGTGTATGCCCGTCCGCCTTTAATAATATGAATGAGATCCGTGCGTTCTCCAACACGGTTATGAAAATTCATAGAAAATAGGGGAAAGCATTTGCATATCCCATTAATTGTGATAATATTATATTGGATATTTTTATTATATGAAGGCATACGAACGTTAAAAATAGATTGAGAGCTTGTGAAAAGCGGAAGATAGTGGGTGCAAGAGAATATGGATTTTATTACCGGGCTTTGGGATACATTTGTTGCGTTGATCCATACTTTCAGTTTGAGCGACGCATTGGATGTATTGCTGGTCTCCTTTATTATTTATAATGGAATTAAGTTGATCCGCGAAACACGGGCAGAGCAACTGGTCAAGGGAATCATCATCCTGATGGGGGTCTATGCTGCCTCTGTTGTGATCCATTTGAACATGATGAGGACCTTATTGGATTATTTTTTCAATTTTACCATTATTGCCCTGTTGGTGATCTTTCAGCCAGAAATTCGCCGTGCGTTGGAGCAAATTGGCCGCAGCAAATTGGGTGGGAAATATTGGTTCCAGATCTCTTCGGAGGAAGCGGAAAAAGCCCTGCAGAAAAAACGGAAATGCCTTAACGCAGTCGTGGAAGCGTCTGGCAAATTTCAGAAATCCAAAACAGGCGCTTTGATGGTGTTCGAAATGCAAACAAAGCTTGGCGACATCATTGACACAGGTACAATTGTCAACGCGGAGCCTTCGGTGCCGCTGATTGGCAACATCTTTTGGAATAAAGCGCCGTTACATGACGGGGCGATGGTGATCCGTGACGGAGTGATCTATGCCGCTGGCTGTATCCTTCCACTGACCAAAAGCGATACCGTCAGCGTCGATCTTGGCACCCGCCACCGCGCTGCGATCGGAATGAGCGAAAACTCCGATGCGGTCGTGGTGGTCGTATCCGAAGAAACCGGGCAGATCTCCATTGCGGTCAATGGGGTTTTGACGCGGAATTATACGCGTGAAACGTTGCAGAGCGCACTGGAAGCGCTTCTTCTGCCGGAAGAAAATGCGAACGGTGAAAAACGTACGAGCAGAATTCCTTCCATTAGGAGGGGAAGAAAATCATGAACCATAAAAAATTTAGCTTAGGAAGTTTATTCTATAACAATAAATTTGTTTTGATTTTCTCTGTATTTGTCGCGCTGGTCATTTGGGTTGTTTTTGCCACGCGCAATACCGAGGAAATCCCACGTACTGTGACAGATGTGCCGATTGTCGTCAATTTGTCGGACTCGGCTCAGCAGTCGGGTCTAAAAGTGTTTAGCCCCATCAACGCCAAGGCAAAAGTGGCGATCAAAGGGAACAGCCTGACCGTCAACCAGGTTAAAAATACCGATTTGCAGATTGAAGCGAAACAGGCAGCGTCTTTGACCGGTCCAGTAAGCAACTACAAATTGGAGCTTTCCGCCACCAAATTGGGGAATCTCTCCAACTATGAGGTGGTTTCGATTGAACCTTCCAGCATTTTAGTCACTGTGGATTACTACAGCGAAAAGGTATTCAATATTGATACCAGCCAGATTACGCCGCCTGTAGACCCGCAGTACTATTTGAATACGCCGACCCTTTCTAGCGATAGCGTGACGGTTTCCGGCCCAAAACAAGAGGTCGATCAGGTCGCAAAGGTGACCATCCCTTATGAGCAGGACAAGACGCCTTTGACAGAGACCAAACATTTTACAGGCCGGCTGGTAATGCTAGATGCAGATGGAAATGAAATTAAGAGCGATAATCTTACTTTGAGCATGGAATCGGTCGAAGTCACATGCAATGTGTTGTACCGAAAGGTTTTGCCCTTACAGGTGGAATTCTCGGGGAGACCGAGCAACCTTACCGGCTTTGAAAGCCGCGTGACCGTCGAACCAAAGGAAATCGAAGTGGCTGGGCCAGAGGATGCGTTTGCAAATATTTCCGAGCTCACGTTGCCCGCCATTGATTTTTCGACGATCAGCCCCACAAGCAATGAATTTGATGTGGATGTCAGTTTGCCGACGGGATTTAAAAACGTCAGTAATATTTATACGGCCAAAGTGAGCATCGATTTGGACACTTTTACAACCCGGACTGTTTCCCTCAACCCGGAGACGATTACCTTCAAGAATCTTCCCGCGGGATACGAAGCGGCCGTATATACGCAGAGTCTCAGCGTGACCGTTGTCGGCCCGCCGGATGAAATTGAGGCGTTTACGGAAAACAATCTGGTGGCTCAGATTGATATGACTGGTAAAGAGCAATTTACCGGTCAGACGGAAGTCCCTGTCACGATTTCCGTAACGGGCGCACCCAATTCCTGGGTGTATGGCAGCTATATGGTCAATATTGGTGTGAGCGCAAAAATGGAATAACAAGCGATATGCAAGGACCTATGAAAAGGAGCAAGCCTGTTTGACGGCAGGTTGCTCCTTTTCTCTGCTTTCCTGAAAAGTCCAGAACCGTTTGGAAAAGTATTTGGGAGCACAGGCCATGGGTATTGAATAAGAATTGCCAAAATGGTACAATAAAACTCTGTAAAATGATCGTTTGCTTTCATGACGAGAGGTCCTAGTGGACCGGGCGCATGCACAAGATGGTGTATTTCGCGCCTTTCGGAATGCAAGGATGCAATGCGTTATTATCCTAAGTGTGGCAACGGATACGGTGCATGTGCGCACAGGAAACGGTGGGCCCTAGCAGATACGAGGTGGATGGGAAAATGAAGAAGTGGAATGTATTGCCGTGTGATTGGAAAGCGGCGGAAGCACTTGCACAGCGGTATCAGGTCCCGGCGGCGATGGGGGCGCTGCTCCAAACGCGCGGGTTGACCGGGCCGGAACAGATTGAAGCAATGTTTGGATCGGAGATCTCTTTGTCCGACCCGATGCAAATGGTGGATATGGACCGCGCTGTCGAGCGGGTTTGGCGAGCGGTCAATGGCTTTGAAAAAATTACAGTCTATGGAGATTACGATGCAGATGGCGTCACCTCCACGGCGATGCTGTATTCTTACTTGGAATCCAATGGGGCCGATGTGACATACTATATCCCAGAACGGGAGCGGGAAGGGTACGGCTTGAATGTAGCGGCGCTTGACCAGCTGCACCAGCAGGGGACTCAACTGATTATCACGGTGGACAACGGCATTTCGTCCGTCGAAGAGGTTGCCTATGCGGCACAGCTTGGAATGGATGTTGTGGTGACCGACCACCACCGGCCGCGCGAGGTTCTCCCAGCCGCTTGCGCTGTGGTGGACCCGCACCGGCTGGATTGCCCCAGCCCCTTTAAGGATTTCGCCGGCGTGGGCGTGGCCTTTAAATTGATTATGGCTTTGGAAGGGCCGGATTGTGATTTGACCGGCCTGTTGGAAAATTATGCGGATCTGGTCGCCATCGGTACAATTGGGGACGTCGTTCCCCTGCTGGGGGAGAACCGCGTTCTGGTCCGTGCCGGCTTGCCGCATTTGTCCCGGTCCGACCGCCTGGGCTTGCGGGCCCTTTTGGAAAATGCCAGCCTGGACAACCGGGAACTCACGGCGGCCAATGTGGCGTTCGGCATTGTGCCACGGATCAACGCGACGGGCCGGATTGCTTCCCCGGACCGCGCTGTCCGCCTCCTGCTCTCCGAAGATCCGGAGGAAGCGGCTGGACTGGCGGGGGATGTTTGCGATTGCAACGATTACCGGCGGCAGATTGAGAGCGATATCTTTGAGCGGGTTTTAGAAGAATTAGAGAAAGACCCACAGCGGCTATATGACCGCGTTCTGGTAGTCGCGGGAGAAAATTGGCATCCGGGCGTGATTGGGATTGTTTCTGCGCGCATTACCGAGCGATTTGGAAAACCGAGCATCTTGATCTCGGTCAATGGGGCGGAAGCAAAAGGTTCTGGCAGGAGCATCGAAGGGTTTTCTCTATTTGAGGCGGTTTGCTCCTGCTCGGATTTGCTCACCAAATTTGGCGGGCACCCCATGGCGGCGGGGCTGAGCCTCCGGCCGGAAAACATCGAACGGTTCCGCGAGAGGATCAATGCCTATGCCGCGGCCCATACGCCGCAGATGCCCATGCCAACGCTCACCATCGACTGTATTTTGCAGCCGGAGCAGCTGACCCTGGAAGTGACGCGCAGTGTAAAATTGCTGGAGCCGTTTGGAACGGGAAATCCTGCCCCGCTCTTTGGATTGTTTGGCGTCCGCTTGCAGGACATTACGCCGGTTGGCGGCGGGAAGCACCTCCGATTGACGGTGGTAAAGGGGAATTACGCGGTGCGCTGTATGCGGTTTGGCGTGTCCTTGGAGATGTTCCCCTATGCGGCGGGGGATCTTCTCGATTTGGCGGTGACGCTGGACGCCAAGCCCTTTAATGGGAAAGAGACGCTTTCCATCATCGTCAGGGACTGTAAACCCTCCGGGATGGACGGCGCCTCCGTATTGACCGGCGTGCAGGTGTACGAAAAATGGATGCGGAACGAATCGATGACCAAACAAGAGGTGGACAGTCTTACCCCTACCCGGGAGGAATTTGCCAATGTCTATCGGTTCTTACGAGCGAAAAACGGTTATGAAGGTCCCGAAGAGGTGCTTTTTTATCGCACCTGCGCTTCGCCCGGAGGGAATATGGGCAAGCTGTTGACGATGTTAGATGTTTTGTCGGAGCACGGCTTGACGTCACAGCAGCGGTCCGGCGGCGTTTGTAAGTTGACCTTGAAGCCGGTACAACGGAAAGTCAATTTATTTGATTCCAAGATTTTGGCGGGATTGCGGGCTTTACAGAAGGAGGGGGAACCTTATGGCGGAGAAACTCAGAACCTATAACGACTTATTAAAACTGATTCAGGACAGCGAACGGGAATATGACCTAGCTCTGATCGACAAAGCCTATCAATTGGCCTATCAGATGCATGGGGATCAAAAGCGTCTCTCCGGAGCGCCATATATTTCCCATCCCATCGCGGTGGCTTGCATCCTGGTAGAGATGGGTATGGATTCCGAATCGGTTGCGGCGGGCCTACTGCACGATGTGGTGGAAGATACGCCGGTGGACCTTGAGCAGATCCGCAAAATGTTTGGCAATGAAATCGCCAATTTGACGAACGGCGTCACCAAACTCGGCCGGATTCCCTATTCCTCCCGGGAAGAACAGCAGGCGGAAAACCTGCGGAAAATGCTGATCGCTATGGCGGACGACATCCGCGTCATCATCATCAAATTGGCGGACCGCCTGCACAACATGCGCACCATTGAATTTATGGCGCCGCAGAAACAGCGCGACAAAGCACTGGAGAATATGGAGGTCTATGCGCCGATCGCCCACCGCCTTGGTATCCGCATGGTCAAAGAGGAGCTGGAGGATATCTCCCTGCGCTATCTCGACCCCATCGCTTACCAGGAGATTGAAAGCGGCCTGGCCATGCGCAGTGGGGAGCGGAAGGCGTTTATTGAGGTGACCAAAAAGCGCATTTACGACCGCATCTCGCCGGAAATCCCCAATGTGTATCTGGAAGGCCGTGTCAAGAGCATCAACGGCATCTACCGGAAGATGTTCATCCAGGGGAAAAGTATGGATGAAATCTATGACATCTATGCGGTGCGCGTCATCGTTGATACCATCAACGATTGCTATAATGTGTTGGGCGTGATTCACGACATGTTCCGCCCGATCCCCAACCGGTTTAAAGACTATATTTCCACGCCGAAGCCCAATGGATACCAATCCCTTCACACAACCGTGCTCAGCAAAGAAGGGGTTGCGTTTGAAGTGCAGATCCGGACTTGGGAGATGCACCATACAGCGGAATACGGCATCGCGGCGCACTGGAAATACAAACTTGGTGTGACCAAGGGGGACAAGCTGGACGACCGTTTGGCCTGGATCCGGCAGATGCTGGAGAACCAAAAAGACAGCGGCGATGCGACCGACCTGGTGCGGACGATTAAGTCGGACCTTGCGCCGGAAGAGGTGTTTGTATTTACCCCAAAGGGCGACGTGATCAGCCTGCCGAGCGGTTCCACCGTGATCGACTTTGCCTATGCCATCCACAGCGCGGTTGGTAACCGCATGGTGGGGGCCAAAGTCGACAAGCGCATCGTGCCGATCGACTATAAGGTGAAAAACGGCGAGATCATCGAGATTCTCACGGCCAAAGAGGGAAGCCATGGACCAAGCCGCGACTGGTTAAAGATTGTGAAGACCAGCGAGGCGCGCAACAAGATCCGCCAGTGGTTTAAAAAGGAGCGCCGTGAGGAGAACATTGTGGAGGGCAGGGCCGAGCTGGAGCGCGAATTCCGGCGCAACGGCATCGACCTGACGGACGAAGAGCTCAAGAGCTGCCTGGAACTCATCGGCCGCCGTCAGAATTGCACTTCGGAGGACGACGTCTATGCAGCCATTGGCTACGGCGGCATCCAGCTTTGGAAGGTCATGCCGAAGCTCAAGGAGGAATATATCAAATCCCACAAGCCGGCGGTGCAGGAGGAGCGTCCCAAGCAACAGCCTAAGACAAACAAAAAACCGGTCGGCGGCGTGATCGTAGACGGCATGGAGGGGTGCCTCATCAAGTTCTCCCGCTGCTGCAATCCGTTGCCGGGCGATGAGATCATCGGGTTTATCACCCGCGGGTTTGGCGTTTCCATCCACAAGCGGAGCTGTTCCAATGTGCCAAAGGTGATCCGGGACGCACCGGAACCGGAGCGTTGGATTCAGGCGCACTGGGAGGGCGTGGTCAAAGAGGTGTTCAAATCCACACTGGAAATCGTGGCAACAGACCGCCCCGGTTTGCTGGCGGATGTCACCCAACAGCTTTTCAATATGCATTTGTTTATCCATTCCCTCAATTCACGCGAGACAAAGGACGGCAGCGCCGTCATCTCGGTGACCATCACCATCAATGGAAGAGACCATCTACAGACCATTATCAGCCGTTTGATGAACATTTCCGGGATTGTCTCGGTGCGTAGAGCGTAATCGGCTGTGTTATAGAAATGGAGAGTTCCTTATGAAAGTAACCAGATATACCGGCGGGCCGTTGCCCACCAATTGTTATATGTTGACAGATGAATCCACCGGCGCATCAGCGGTGATTGACCCGGGCTTTGTGAATGCCAGCCTCCTGAAAGCGGTGGAGGAAGCGGATGTTCAGGCGATTTTGCTGACCCACGGCCATTGGGATCACATTGCGGGCGTTGCGGAGATTCAGAAGAAGACCGGCGCAAAATTGTACATCGACGCGGAGGACGAGCTGTTCCTCACGGACAGTGCCTTGAATTTGTCTGTTGAACTGACGGGCCGTCCGCTTCCGCCGCTAAAGGCCGACGTCACGGTCTCCGACGGCGACGTCATCCCGCTGGGAAGCCTGCGCATTCATGTCCTGCACACGCCGGGTCACACCATCGGCAGCTGCTGCTATGTGGTGGAGGGCGCTATTTTCAGTGGGGATACCCTCTTTAAGATGAGCGCCGGGCGGACGGATTTCCCGACGGGTAGTTATCCGCAGCTGCTCGCGTCCCTGAAACGCCTTTGCGCTTTGGAAGGGGATTATCATGTCTATCCAGGGCATGAATGGGAGACAACTTTGGGCTTTGAGCGGAAGCACAATCCGTTTGTAGAGGGCTGACCTCATGGCAGAAAGAACATTGTATCAAAGCGCCCCGGTGATGCGGCTTTACATTGCGGAGCATCCCTTCCACTATGAGATGGAAAACCTGTGCCGCATCTTTTTTCCATATCATCGGATTGAAACCATCCCCTGCGGAACGGATGGGAACGGGGCGCATATTCTGGACTACGGCACATTGGGTGCTTACACGGGTATGCAAACGGAGTTAGGCGGCATCCGGCTGCAAGCCCGTTTATTCTTTGGCGGAAGGGAGCGGACAGCCGAGGAACGCACATCGCTCTCTTTCCCGGGGGATCTCAAGGAGTTGGAACGGCGTATGGGCGTCTTGCTCTTTGGGCTGCTTACACAGGCCTGTGCATACACGCCAAAGTGGGGAATCCTCACGGGGGTTCGCCCGATCAAGCTGTTGCGCAGCCTCGCAGAGCGCATGGGGGAGGAAGCGGCCTTGCAGAGCTTCCAGCAGGACTGGCTGGTGAGCGCGGAAAAAACGGAGTTGAGCCGCATCACCATGGGGAACGAGCAGAAGATTTTGTCCCTTTCCCGTCCCGAATCGTTTAGCCTGTATGTTTCCATCCCGTTTTGCCCCACGCGCTGTTCGTATTGCTCCTTTGTGTCGTCTTCTGTGGAGCGCACCGCAAAGCTCATCCCAGAGTATTTGGAACTGCTCTGCGTGGAAATCCAACATACGGCAGAGGTGGCAAAGGGGCTTGGCCTCCGCCTGGAATCGGTGTACATCGGCGGTGGAACGCCCACCACGCTTTCTGCGGAGCAGTTGGCCCAGTTGCTGGACACGATTACGGCGGCGTTCGATATGAGCACCTGCCGCGAGTTTACCGTGGAGGCGGGGCGTCCCGACACCATCACAGCAGAGAAGCTGAAAGCCATACTTCCGCGCGGGGTGACGCGGATCAGCATCAACCCGCAGACGCTGAACGACCATGTGTTGGAGACAATCGGACGCCGGCACACGGCGGCGCAGACGCTGGAAGCGTTTTCTTTGGCCCGCGCCTGCGGATACGATGACATCAATATGGATTTGATCGTCGGCCTCCCGGAGGATACCATGGAGAGCTTCCAAGAGACGATGGAGGGTGTGCTGGCGCTCCATCCGGAGAGCATTACCGTGCACACGCTTTCCTTGAAGCGGTCTGCGCGCATCTTCCAGGACGACAGCGAACCCTTCAGCAGGGATGCTGCGCTGGCGGGGGATATGTTGGATTGGGGCGATGCACAGCTCCTCCAACATGGCTATACGCCGTATTACCTGTACCGGCAAAGCCGGATGGTGGGCAACCTGGAAAACACGGGTTGGGCGAAGCAGGGGAAAGAGAGCCTCTACAATGTCTATATCATGGATGAAACGCATACCATATTGGCATGCGGTGCGGGTGCGGTCACGAAGGTGCGGGACCCGTATTCCGACCAGCTCAAACGCATTTTTAATTTCAAGTACCCGTATGAATACATCCGCCGCCACGGGGAAATGCTTACAAGAAAAGAACAGGTGAGAACCATTTATGAAGAATATTGGCGGGCAAGACAAACTTTATCATCGGTATGAGAACGACCTGGAGCGCATCAATTATGAGGCGGAACACAATGCCTCTGCGTTTATTGCCCGGACAGAGGCTGCGTTTCATCGGGATATCCGAAGGATCGCGGAAACCATCGCCTCCTCTACGGACCTATGCAAGGTCATCATGCTGGCGGGGCCGTCCAGCAGCGGAAAGACGACCACCGCGCACATCCTGTTGGACGCTTTGCGGGAATGCGGCATCGGTTCGCAGGTGATTTCGCTCGATAACTTTTATAAAGGGGAATCGGACGCGCCCCTATTGGAAAACGGCCAGCATGACTATGAGTCGGTGGAGGCATTGAACGTCCCGCTGTTGGAACGCTGCCTGCTCGATTTGATGGAGACCAACACCTGCGATATGCCGGTCTTTGATTTTGAGAATCACTGCCCGCACCCGTATACCCGGCGTATCCGCTTTGGGGAACGGGAGATCGCGGTGGTCGAGGGCATCCATGCGCTCAACCCAGCGATCAGCCGGCATCTGCCGGAGGACGGTGTTTTGAAAATATATATCAGCGTCAAACAGGGCTTTGAAGAGCAGGGCGAAGCGCTCCTTTCACCGAACCAGGTGCGCTTAGTGCGCCGGTTGGTGCGGGATTCCCTGTTCCGCAACACCCAGCCGGGCCGGACATTGGATATGTGGGATACCGTGATGGACGGGGAGCGGAAATACATCAAGCCCTATCGCGGGGAGGCAGACGTCACAATCAATTCCCTGCATTGCTATGAACCGTGCGTGATGCGGGCGCAGGCGCTTCCGCTGTTGGAGCGCGTGGATCCCTCGGAGCCCTATTATCCGCAGGCGTGTGAACTGGCAGATTGCCTGCGGCGGTTCACAACGATTTCGCAGGCGCTTGTGCCGAAAACTTCCCTACTGCGGGAGTTTATCGGGGGCGGCGTTTACGGGGAATAGCAAGTGGACAAAGGCATTTTATCCACATTGGAAGAGATTCCTAGGGAAGCCCTTGATTTCCAGAATCAATTGGTGCTATAATTGAGCAAACTATCATAAAAAGGGAGCGTGTGAAAATGGGACTTTTTGAAGATGTCGTCGTGAATGCAAAAGAAGCAGTCAATGCCGTTGGCAAAAAAGCAGGACAGATGGTGGATATTTCCAAGTTGAGGCTCAGCGCGGCGGATCTGAATAATGAGATTTCCAAGCGCTTTGAAGCCCTGGGCAGGGTGATATATGACGCCAAAAAGACGGGAAATGATTCCGCGGACTTGGCAGATGAATGCATCACGACCATCGACGACCTGTATGAGCAGTTGGATGCAGTAAACGATCAGATTTCTGCGTTGCGCAGTAAAGTGATCTGCAAGAAGTGCGGGGCGGAAAACCCGGCGGAGGCATGTTATTGCAATATGTGCGGCAGTAAATTCGATGCGCAGTAAGTTCGGCATTTAAGGAAATAGGTAGATGAAAAAGAGGGGGAAACCCCTCTTTTTGTGTTCTTAGCGTTGTGCAAGGGTGATGGAGGTCTAATCCATCCATAGATACCGTATATATGAACGGATGGGATCTATCCCGGGAGAGCGGCGGTGCAGCCGCAAAAAGATGGAGATGGGATGGTAGGATTATCTATGGGAAAACGGATGGGAGGCCCCACGAAGCAAAGCTTCCTGCACGGCGCATTGATCCTTCTAGTCGCTGTCGCGATTGTAAAGGTGATCGGCGCGCTTTTCAAAATTCCTCTGAATTTAATTATCACGCCGGTCGGCATGGGGTATTTTTCGACGGCGTACAACCTGTATAACCCAATTTTTAGCCTGGCCACCGCGGGGTTCCCCATTGCGATTGCCCGGCTGGTATCGGAGAATTATGCGAGGGGCCGCTTCCGGGACATCCGGCAGATCCATAAAGTGTCGATCCCGATCTTTCTGGCGCTGGGCCTTTTGGCGTTTTGCCTGATGTTCTTCGGCGCGAAGCCATACGTCTCCTATGCAACGGACAGCGGGGATATGAACGCGCTGCCCGCCATCTATTTGCTATCCCCTGCGATCTTATTCAGCAGCATGGTGGCCATTTACCGCGGCTATTACGAGGGCCTGCGCAATATGTACCCCACCGCCCTCTCCGAAGTGGTGGAAGCGCTGTTCAAGCTGGTACTGGGGTTGGCGGGCGCATATCTAGTGATCCAGAACGGATTAAACGAATATGCGGCCTCCGGCACGGTCTATGGAATCCCGGTGGAATCGGTGGAATACGCCAAAGCAGCCGCCCTGCCCTATGCCGCTGCGGGAGCGATTTTTGGCGTGACCGTCGGCTCCGCTTTTGGCTTTGTCTTCCTGTGGATTTACCATAAATGCAATGGGGACGGGATTACGCACGAGATGCTGGCCGGCTCGCCGCGTCCCTATCCGATGAAGCAGACGGTGGTCCGCCTGGTACGAACGGCCATCCCGGTGGCGCTGGGCGCTCTGGCGGTCAATCTTTCCAGCCTGGTAGATACGACGTTTGTACAGCGCCGTCTGCGCGATATTATGTCCGTTCATCCGGAGGTGTTGCTGCAGGAATACAGCGGCTTGTTGAGCGAAGTCGTCATCCAAACGGACCGCGTTCCGACGTTCCTGTTCGGCTGTTACGGCAATGCGACGACCCTGTTTATGCTCGTACCGGCGATCACCCAGGCGTTTGGCGTGTCAGCCCTTCCGAATGTCACCACGGCTTGGACCACGGGCGACCCAAAGAAGATCAAAAACAGCATTGAAACCGTCCTGCGCGTTGTGGCGATGATTACCATCCCGGCCGGCTTGGGGCTTTCCGTCCTCTCCGGGCCGATCACGCAGCTGTTGGGCTATAATGAGATAACGGGAAAAATCCTGATCCTCCTGGGCCTCGGAGCGATTTTTGCCGCCACGGATACCCCAATCAACAGCATGTTGCAGGCGGTGGGGCGCGTCGACCTGCCCATTAAGCTGCTCTCTGTGGGGTTGGTCATCAAAGTGGTTCTCAATTACCTGTTGGTTGGAATCCCGGAGATCAATGTGATGGGCGCAGGGATCGGCACGCTGGTCTGCTATTTCTTCCTGACGGTGTTCGGGTTGGTTCTGCTGTGCCGGGAGACCAAGATCAAGCTGAACTGGATTGGGCTGTTTGTAAAGCCCTTCCTTTCGGGAGGCGTCTGTGTCCTGTCCGCTTATCTGGTGCAGAACTATGCCGCCATGTTGGTGGACGGCCGCATTGCCACCATTCTAGCGCTGTTTGTGGCGGTCGTAGTCTATGGCGCTTGTATGCTTTGGACGAGGGCTTTGCAGAAAAGCGACATCCTGATGCTGCCCAAGGGACAAAAAATTGCCAAAATACTTGAAAATCATGGTTGGATAAGGTAATATAGAACTTGTCCATTTTTGCCCGATGGCAACGGGTTGATTGGATTCGTAGAATGGTTTCGGAAGCAGAGGTGTAAGACACTTGGAGTTTCAAAGAAAAGACAAATACAGCATGGACGATTTGCTGGAAATCATGAAGATCCTGCGCGCCCCCGGCGGGTGTCCATGGGACCGCGAGCAGACGCATCAAAGCATCCGCAACTGTTTCATTGAGGAGACCTATGAGGCGGTCGAGGCCATCGATACCGAAGACCCTGTCCTGTTGCAGGAGGAGCTTGGCGACGTCCTGTTGCAGGTGCTTTTCCACTCGGAAATCGAAGAGGAAGAGGGCCGGTTTGACTTCTCCGACGTGGTGGACGGGGAAGCGAAAAAGATGGTGGAACGCCATCCGCACGTGTTTGGTTCCGTAACGGTGGACGGCACAGAGGATGTGCTCACCAATTGGGACGCGATCAAGAAGAAGACAAAGGCGCAAAAGACGCAGACCGAAGTACTGCAAAGCGTCAGCAAGGCATTGCCGGCGTTGATGCGCAGCCAGAAAGTGCAGCAGAAGGCGGCGAAGGTCGGTTTTGATTGGCCGGATGTCTCTGGAGCGCTGGATAAGGTCGAGGAAGAAACCGCTGAACTGCGCGAGGCAATCCGCGCAGAGGGCGAGGACGCCTGCGCCGAGGAGCTGGGGGACCTGCTCTTCTCGGTCGTCAATGTGGCCCGCTTCCTTCACGTCAGCGCAGAACAATCCCTCAGTGAGGCCTGCGAAAAATTTATCCGCCGTTTCCAGAAGGTGGAAGAATTGGCGAATGCGCGCGGGGTCGATATGCAGTCCGCGGGCATCGATGCATTAGACAAGCTTTGGGAAGAAGCAAAGAAATCTCAAGCTTGATCCGCAGAATACTGAAATAATTCACAGCTTTTCAATCATACTATGGTTGAAGGAAGGCTGTTGAATAATAAAAAAACACGGAGGTACATCTCATGAATAAGACAGAATTGATTACCGCTGTTGCGGAAAAAACCGGTATGTCTAAGAAAGACGCGGACAGCGCCGTAAATGCGGTTCTTGATACGATCATCGAAGCAGTCGCCTGTGAGGAAAAAGTACAGATTGTTGGATTCGGCACTTTTGAGGTACGCGCACGCAGCGAGCGCCAGGGCCGCGATCCGCGGACCAATTCCCCGATCACGATTCCGGCTTCCAAGGTGCCGGCGTTTAAGGCGGGCAAGGCATTTAAAGATGCCATGGTCAAATAAGTTTGTTCCGTATTCGGGTATCAAGGGCTGCAAGGCTCGGGGCAAATCGCCCTGGAGCGTTGCGCCCTTTTTCTTTTAAAACACATGGCGCTCTGTGATGGCGCCTGGGAAAAGGAGTTTTTAAATGAGACTGGATAAATATTTAAAAGTTTCGCGGATTATTAAGCGCCGCACCGTGGCGAACGAAGCTTGCGATGCTGGACGCGTGCTGGTGAACGGTAAGGTGGCACGCGCCTCCTACGACGTAAAGCAAGGGGACGTATTGGAGCTGCAGCTCGGTTCGCGCAACATCAAGGCGGAGGTTGTTTCCGTCAACGAGTACGCCCGCAAGGAAGAGGCGGGGGAGATGTACCGCGTCCTCTCCGACGAGCCGGCTGCGCCGCGCGCCTGACGCTTTGTTCCGCATATGCCCGCTTCCCTGCGCATAGAAATAGACAAAAGAAATGCAATGGGAGGGATCGGCATGACGGAGGAAAAGAAGATCGTGGGGAAGACGCCCCACAGCGTCATTTTGGAAAACCGGAAAGCCTTCACGGCGACGGGGGTTTCCAATGTGGACAGCTTCGACGAGCAAACCATCGTGGCCTATACGGACCTTGGGGAGCTTGTGGTCAAGGGGAAAAATTTGCATATCAATAAATTAAACGTGGAGACGGGCGAGCTTACGCTGGATGGAGAGATTTCTTCGCTCTCTTATGCAGAGCCCCAGGCCACCGGAGGCGGAATTTTTGCCAAGCTGTTCAAATAGGGAGTGAATCCTCGTGGAAATTTCGCTTGCGGTACAGATGCAGGGGTTCATCCTCGCAACGGTGGCCGGTTTTGCATTGGCAATCCTCTACGACGCGTTGAAGATGGT
The DNA here is from genome assembly GCF_015554745.1 of Anaeromassilibacillus sp. 1001302B_160321_C8. Taxonomy (NCBI): domain Bacteria; kingdom Bacillati; phylum Bacillota; class Clostridia; order Eubacteriales; family Acutalibacteraceae; genus Anaeromassilibacillus; species Anaeromassilibacillus sp. 1001302B_160321_C8. Next base: position 137,090 of record NZ_JADNJD010000007.1, read on the forward strand.
GCGGACGATGATCCGGAGCACGCCCTCCCATGTCTTTTGGATGGATTTGGCGTTTATGGCGGTTGCGGGGATCGTCACCTTCCTGTTGGCGTTGGCCGCCTCCTATGGGGAGGTGCGGTTTTATCTGCTCGCCGGGGAGGGCATCGGCTTTTGCCTGTATTTCATGACCTTTGGGCTCATCAGCAGCCGGGTTGTTCGATTCGTCCGGAAGATTTTGGACTTCTGCCTCTTCCGTCCATTGAAGTGCATTTTCCATGCTTTGGCGCGCTGGATTCGGAGGAAAGTGCAATGGATTGAAGGAAAAGTAAAAAAATCCTATGCAAAGCGGAAAAAGCGCTTGAAACCCCGCAGGAAGATAGTGTATAATGATGCTAACAAATCCAATGGAAAGAAAAACAAGCGGCAAAAAGGCCGAAAGGGAGGGCGGAACCAGGATTATGAAAGTCATCAAACGAAAAAAACAGCGGGGAAGCCTGCTCCTTAAATTAGCCATTTTTGCCTTTGCCGCCTATATTGTCTTTGCATTGGTCAATCAGCAGGTGCAGATCAATGAAAAAAGCCAGGAGTTGGCCGATCTGCAGGAGCAGGTTGAAACCCAGAAGATCAAAAACGAGGACATGAAACATGCGCTAAATGCCGATGAGGAGGAAACCAAGGAGTACATCGAGCGGGTGGCTCGCGAGGACTTGGACTATGCCAAACCGGGTGAGCGTGTGTTTGTGAATATCGCCGGAGACTGAACCCCGGTTGGTTTAGCGCGAAAGGCTCTATTTTAAGGAGGAAAACACTTACATATGCAGCTTGAGGTAGGAGCAGTACTGGAAGGGAAAGTTACAGGGATTACGAAATTTGGCGCGTTTGTGGAACTGCCCGGTGGGAAGACCGGCATGGTTCATATTTCTGAGATTGCGCCCACTTTCGTCAAGGAGATCCGCGATTACGTCACGGAAAATCAGATGGTTAAGGTGAAAATCCTGAACATCAGCGAAGAAGGAAAGGTGAGCCTTTCCATGAAGAGGGCTGTTCCACCCCCGCCCAAGAGCGCTCCTGCGCCACGTCCCGGCCGCCCGGGAAATTACGAGTGGCAGAGCCGGAAAAACGAGCCGACAAGCTTTGAGGACATGATGTCCCGCTTCAAGCAGGCGAGCGACGAAAAGATGTCCGACCTGAAGCGCACCATGGAAGCCAAACGCGGCGGCTTTTCCAGGCACGGCGGCTATGGCCAATCCAAATAAAGGCATTGTTTTAGCGGAGTGCATGCACTCCGCTTTTTTGTAGAATATACAAATTCGGAAATAGGTTCAGGCGGCCGCGGTCGCCTGTTCGTGATAAGGAGGAAAGTTCCATGCTGATCATCCATGCACATTTGCACACAATGGCAGGCGCGGATATAGCGGACGGTTACCTTCGCACAGAGGGGAACCAGATTGCAGAATTGGGCGGCATGCCCGTGGAGCCAAAACCGGGGGAAGAGGTGATTGACGCGCAGGGCGCGGGGCTGTATCCAGGGTTTGTGGACGCGCATACCCATCTGGGCATGTGGGAAGACGGCCTCACCTTTGAGGGGGACGACGGCAACGAAGAGACCGACCCTGTCACGCCGCAGCTGCGGGCAATCGACGCCATCAACCCGGTGGACCGCTGTTTCCAGGAGGCGTTGCATGCCGGTGTCACCACGGTGGTAACCGGTCCCGGCAGCGCCAACGCCATAGGGGGGCAAATGGCTGCGGTCAAGACCTATGGAAGCTGCATCGACCACATGATTGTCAAAGCGCCGTTTGCCATCAAAATGGCGCTGGGAGAAAACCCAAAAAGTGTCTACCACGGAAAGAACCAGGCCCCTTCGACTCGGATGTCCACTGCGGCGCTGATCCGCGAACAGCTTTACAAGGCCAAGCGCTACCAGGGGGAGCTGGAGCGGGCGGAAAAGGACGAGGATTTCGACATGCCGGAATTCGACATGAAATGCGAGGCCTTGCTCCCTGCGCTCCGGAGGGAAATTCAAGTGCATTTTCATGCGCATCGTGCCGATGACATTTTCACAGCGGTGCGCATTGCAAAGGAGTTCCAGCTCGACTATGTGGTCGTGCATGGGACGGAGGCGCATTTGATTGCCGGCGGGCTTGTGGAAACCGGGACGCGTGTGCTCTCCGGCCCCTTCCTCTGCGACCGGAGCAAGCCGGAGCTGCGCAACCAAACGCCGGCTACGCCGGGAATTCTCTCCGGCGCGGGGGTTCCAACTGCGATTATCACGGACCATCCGGTCATTCCGATTCAATATTTGCCGGTCTGCGCGGGCTTGGCGGTGCGCGAGGGCATGGATTACGAAGAGGCCCTGCGGGCCATCACGATCAATCCGGCAAAAATTTGTGGGCTTGACCACCGTCTGGGTTCCCTGGAGGTGGGCAAGGATGCGGATCTGGTGCTCTTTGACCAGGACCCGTTGACCATTGCGGCAAAGCCGAAGATGGTCATTGCGGGCGGGAAATGGTGTAATCGGGAGGAGAAAGGAACATGAGAGAGATCAAAGCAGCACAGATTACGGCCGCGGTCCGGCAGCTCTGCATTGAGGCCAACCGCGTGTTGCCGCAGGATCTGGAGGCATGCATCCGTTGCGCGGCGGAAAAAGAGACGTCTTCGCTGGGGAAGGCCATCCTCAGCGACCTGTGCGGCAATATGGACGCAGCGCGCGAACTGCAAATCCCCGTTTGCCAGGATACCGGCATGGCGGTGATCTTTGCGGAAATCGGCCAGGAGGTCCACATCCAAGGGAATTTCGAACAAGCGGTCAACGAGGGCGTGCGGCAGGGCTATGTGGAGGGCTTGCTGCGCTGCTCCGTGGTGGCGGACCCGATCCGGCGCGGCAACACAGGGGATAACACCCCGGCGGTTTTGCACACGCGTTTGGTGGAAGGGGACAAGCTGACCCTAATGGTCGCGCCCAAGGGATTTGGCAGCGAAAATATGAGCCGCATAAAGATGTTCACCCCTTCCGCTTCGCTGGACGACATTGTCGGCTTTGTGGTGGAGACGGCGCGCATCGCAGGGAGCAATCCCTGCCCGCCGATGGTGCTCGGCGTGGGAATCGGCGGCGACTTTGAAAAGTGCGCGCTGTTGGCGAAGATGGCCCTGTGCCGTCCTGTTTCGGAACCCAACCAGGACCCGTTTTATGCAGAGCTCGAGCAGCGGATGCTGGACGAGGTCAATGCCCTGGGGGTTGGCCCGCAGGGGTTTGGTGGGGATACAACCGCCCTGTGCGTCCATATCGAACCATTTCCGACCCATATTGCCGGACTTCCGGTGGCGGTCAACGTCGGTTGCCATGTCACTCGTCATAAAATGATAACAATTTAGTCATGAAATGCTTCCATTTTTTTAGATAATATGATATATTATAAATAGAGAAAGGTCCCGAGGCAGACGGGGGGAAGGGAATCCCTCCCTTACACGGATGCATTCGGCGCCTGGATCGCTCCAAAGCATCAAAATGGAAGCACGCGCTGTTCCGGTGTTGCTCCGGCCGGAACGCCTATGACAGGAAGACCCTTCGGTGCGTCCTTGCAGCGGCGGCCCGCGGGCGGCGTCAGCGGCGCGAATTGAAGAAGGAGATGTTACTATGAAGATTACCATTACCGGAAGAAAGGTCAATTTGAGGGATAATTTTAAAGAGCTTGCCAAGAAAAAGCTGTCCCGCTTCGATCGGATCTTTGATGAGGATGCCGATGCCAATGTGGTGGTAACCCTGGAGAAAAACCGTCAGACGGTTGAAATAACAATCAAACAGCGCGGTATGATCTATCGCGCGGAGTCCACGGCCTTGGAAATGAACGACGCGCTCGATCAGGTGATGAGCGCGTTGGGAAGACAGATCCGGAAGAATAAGACCAAGCTGGCCAAAAAGGTGCATTCCGGCGCCATCGACCAGTATCTCATCGATTTCCCGGAGGAAGAGCCGGCAGCAGAGGAAATGGAAGCCGAACCGGAGTACCGCGTTGTGCGCACCAAGCATTTCTTTGTAAAACCGCTCAGTGTGGATGAGGCAATCTTGCAGATGAATATGCTGGACCACCAGTTCTTCATGTTCCGCAACGAAAGCAGTGGGGAAATCAATGTGGTGTATCGCCGTAAGAATGGCGACTACGGTTTGTTGGAACCGGATGCAGAATAATTTGCTCCTTCGGCTGGGCCTAGGGCAAACCAACAGCCGGTAAAGAAGGATTGAAAACAGACGAACGTAATGGTTAATAATTAGGTTGCGACAAAAAATGGGCAGGAAACCTCATGGTTTCTTGCCCATTTTTGCTTTACTTATTTATCATCTACAAACTCAATATTGACATCGCCGTTATTGCTGGACACAGTCAGCGCTTTGATAAGGTACAATAAGTTTCGCAAATTGAAAAGAGGATAAAAGAAGACATGGTTTGCAGAACTCTGGTAGAATGAAG
>NZ_JADNJD010000008.1:0-124707 GCF_015554745.1 Anaeromassilibacillus sp. 1001302B_160321_C8
CCTATGAAGGCTCTGTCCTTCTACTTTTTTATTTGCTTTTACTTGCTCTTCTGTCCAACATGTATTGTAGCTCTACAATCAGTCCATAGGATAGCCGAAGGATAGAATTGACATGCAAAGAAAAGCATGCTATAATATCCTGGCATAAATGGACGCTGTTTGCCGCCGGGTAAACAATCAAGCATTGATCTTCCGTATCGTTAGGCCATAGAAGATACGGAAGTCAATGCTTTTGTTTTGTCAGAAGAGCGGGGATTAGGTATCAGGCTGGAAAGGGATGAATCGCTATGTTTCGAGAAATGCGCAGGAACGGGCAAGAGCTGCCCTTGGAAGAATGTACAGCTATCTTAAATCGGGGGACTTCTGGTGTACTGGCCCTTTCGGGGGATGACAATTATCCGTATGCGGTGCCGGTCAGTTATGCCTACGATGGCTATAAGTTGTACTTCCATTGTGCAAAAAGCGGCCATAAGATCGATGCCATCCGGCGAAACGCGAAAGCGTCTTTTTGCGTGATTGACCAGGACCTCGTTGTGCCGGAAGAATATACTTCCTATTTTCGGAGCATCATTGCCTTTGGAACGATTCGCATTCTGGAGGACAGCCAGGAAAAGCGGGAGGCTATCGAAAAGCTCGCGGTCAAATATGCGCCAGATGACAATGATGCCCACCGTCAGGCGGCCATTGACCGGGATTGGGTTCCTTTATGTATGCTGGAAATGACCATCGAGCATATGACCGGAAAAGAAGCGAAAGAACTTATAAAAGAAAAACAGCAAAGGAACAAATCTTGCTGATGAACCCGCCGGGGTTTTTCTTGTGCAATAGGCCTGCGTAGCACAACGTGGGCCTTTATTTTTTATGGAGGTTATCCGGAATGGTGAAAACAAATTGTTTTAAAGAATTCGCAAAATATGTATCGTTGAATGTGATGGGGATGATCGGCCTATCGTGTTATATATTGGCCGACACATATTTTGTATCGCAGGGGCTTGGCACATACGGGCTTACAGCTTTGAACCTCGCAATCCCCATATACAGTTTTATCCATGGCAGCGGTCTGATGATCGGCATGGGAGGAGGTACAAGATATTCCATTCAAAGAAGCCAACGGGATCAGCAGTCTGCTAACCGTACCTTCACCAATGCGGTTTACCTTGCGGCCCTATTTGCTGTGTTGTTCGTATCGATAGGAGTTTTCTTTTCAGGGACAATTGTAACGCTGTTTGGAGCTGATGAGCATGTTTATGCGATGTCAAAAACCTATTTGCAGGTCATTCTCCTATTTGCACCTGCTTTTTTGATGAATAATGTATTGCTGTGCTTTGTCCGTAACGACGGGGCGCCACAGCTTTCAATGGCCGCGATGATTGGCGGAAGCCTCTCCAATGTCGTGTTGGATTGGGTGTTTATTTTCCCTTGCCAAATGGGAATCTTTGGGGCGGCTTTTGCAACCGGCCTTGCCCCGATCATTAGTATGATGATCCTGTCCCCTCATTTTATCAGAAAGAACAATCAGTTTCACTTTGCAAAGTGTATGCCCGAAATACGGCGGTTTGTAAGGATTTTGTCCAGCGGTGTTCCATCGTTGGTGACGGAAGTCTCGTCCGGTATCGTTATCATTGTATTTAACTCGATCCTATTGAACTTGGCAGGAAATGTTGGCGTGGCGGCATATGGTGTGATTGCAAATCTATCTTTGGTCATTATTGCCATCTATACAGGGATTGCGCAAGGCATTCAACCAATTATCAGCAGCAATTACGGAGCCAAAAATACCCGAAATATCAAGTTGATCCTAAAATATGCCATGACAACCATGCTGATCCTTTCGGTTTTGATTTACGTGACCGTATTTTTGGGAGCTTCACAAATTGCAGGCATCTTTAACAGCGAAGGGGACGCTGTGTTGCAAAACATTGCCACAGAGGGGATGCGGCTCTACTTTACCGCCTGCCCGTTCGCAGGGTTTAATATCCTAATTTCGATCTGCTTTACTTCTACAGAGCACCTACGCCCTGCACATATGATTTCCCTGTTGCGTGGTTTTTTGCTCATTATCCCAATGGCGTTTTTGCTTTCCTGGCTTGCGAATATTTACGGTGTTTGGTGTGCTTTCCCAACGACAGAACTGCTGGTTGCGGCAATAGGGTTGCTATTTTACATTGCTATTCAGAAAAAGCAGAAGTTGGCCAACATCTGAGAAGAATTATAAATGCGCTCGTTTCTAAAGTCATAAGATGCAGTGGAAACCACATAGAAGTGCACGTTCCCACCGGAGGAATGGCAATGTTGTAAGATAGAAGGTAAGTCATGAATTGCCCAACCAATTGCTAACAATATAAACGCACTGCGTCCAACGGAATTTGCAGGTTCCGTTGGACGCAGTGCGTTTGTGCCATATTTTTTCCAATGTAGATTTACGTTTTTTGGCGTCCCCCGGTGTAAGGGGAAAGCGAAGGCAACGCGCCCGAGGATGGGTGGGTTCCGTTGGTTAGAAATCCTTGTGTGTGTAAATTGCCTTGGAAATGAAATAGGAGGGGAAAAGCAGTAGGATACCAAAGACAGGAAACAGTGCTAACATATTCATGATGGTTGCTTCGTCCACGGAGGCGATGGCGGGCAATTGGCCTTGGAGCAAGACTGCAAGGCAGGTAGGTATAAAAACCAAAACCATGAAAATGATGCGGGAACGTTCAGCGCCAAAACGGTATGTCAGTGGCAGCAAGACGGCATTCATACAGCACGCCAAGCCAACAGATGCTAGAAAGGTAAGGGTGACTTCCAGGGACCATGTTTCGCTGCGGATGAGTAAGGCAACAACTGCAGCGATGGCAGAAAAGGCGGCCCCGATCGCAATCAGGATCGAAGAGGAAAGGTATTTAGACAGGACAATACGCCGCTTAGCCGGTGGGGTACATAGTACGTATACATCCCATTTGGCTGTGTCGTCGAGGGCAAACGTACCCAGGATGAGAATCGAAAAGGCGATTGGTATCATAGCCATCCCAGCGGAAGCGCCCATACTCGCGCTGAAAACAATCACCAGGAATGCGAGAATCAGCATAGTGGTTCCCATACTCCTTTTTATCAGCAGAAGATCCTTTTGAATCAAACCGATCATCATTTTTCCCCCTTCACATGAAATAGCATGATTTCTTCCAGGCTAGCGTTGTCGACCAAAAGCTCCGGATAGAGGTGGCGAACGGCGGCTTTGTTGTTGACCAGTATTTCGCAGCCAAAAGGCCCTGTGCGCTGTTTGACAATCCATTTAGGGTCGATGCGTTTTCGCTCGCTTGCGTTGCACTTTACAATGCCATGGCTATCCAGTAGGTCGTCTTTCACGCCGCTGAATACCAGCCTTCCTTGGTGTAGGAAGGTGACATAGTCGGCAATCTTTTCCAAGTCTCCGGTAATGTGAGAGGACATTAGGATCGTGCGTTCCTCGTCTTGGATAAAGTCAAAAAAGATGGAGAGAATTTCGTCACGGACCACTGGATCAAGGCCGCTGGTAGGTTCATCCAACAGCAAGAGCTTGGGATGATGTGCAAGTGCAGAAGCAATAGAAAGCTTCACCTTCATGCCGCGCGAATAAGTTTTGATCGGTTTATCCGCGGGCAATTGGAAGCGTCTGAGGTATTGCTGGAACAGGTTATCGTCCCATTTTTGGTATAGGCTTCGTAGGATTTTTGCAATGTCGGCCGGTGAAAACAATTCGTGGAAATGGTTTTCGTCGAACACGACACCAATTTGTTGCTTAATCGCTCCTTCATCACGGATATTGTCCAGTCCAAAGAGCTTTATAGTTCCTGCGTCTCTCCGCATCAAATTTAAGATTAATTTCAAAGTAGTGGTTTTTCCAGCGCCATTTTCACCAATTAGCCCCATAACGCTGCCATAAGGAACTTTGAAGTTCAGATGATCCAGAGAAAATTCACTGGCGTCATAGCGTTTTGTTAGGTCTTGTACTTCTAAGCAAAGCTTTTCCATAGAATCACTCAGTCCTCTCCATATAAAATGAGCAGGGATTCCTGCAATTCTTCCAATGAAATGCCATAGTTTTTAGCACTTTCTACTGCCTTTGCAAGGGAGTCCTCAACGATGCGGCGTTGTTGTTCCCGCAGAAGGTCGGGGTTTTTGGCTGCTACAAAGCTTCCTTTTCCCACCACGGTACATAAAAATCCCTCCCGCTCCAATTCTTCATAGGCCCGCTTGGTTGTGATAACACTGATGCGCAGCTCTTTTGCAAGAAGCCGCATCGAGGGAAGAGCCTCGCCGTCCTGAAGGGCGCCGTTCAGAATGAGGTTCTTAATCTGCGTGACCAATTGTTCGTAGATGGGAATGCCGCTCGAATTGCTGATATGGATTTCCACGCGACCCCTTCTTTCTGTTATATTGTATATGTACTATATATACAATATAACACGAAGGGGCGTTTGTCAAGGGGGAAAATGCATATTCCCTTTTTTCCAACAGGAAAGGATAAAAAGCTTCCCAAATTCAATCTTTTGGTATATAATAAGAACATAATTTCTATTGATCAGGAAAAGGAGAAGATTGCTATGATTACGCAGGAAAGAGTTTTGGAAATTTTAAAAGAGGCCGGCGTACTGCTGGAAGGCCATTTCCGCCTGACTTCTGGACGTCACAGCAATAAGTATTTGCAGTGTGCAAAAATATTCCGTAACACAAAATATAGCGAAGAACTCTGTGGCGCGCTGGCGGAGCAGTATCAGAACGATGGCGTAGAAGTCGTGATCGGGCCGGCGATGGGCGCGGTTCAGATGGCATATGAGGTAAGCCGCCCGCTCAAGTGCGAGAACTATTTCACCGAACGGGACGAAGAGGGGAAAATGGCCCTGCGCCGTGGGTTTGTTGTGAACCCGGGCATGAAAGTCCTAATTGTGGAGGATGTGGTGACCACAGGTGGTTCGGTTCGCGAGGTCATTGATTTGGTGAAGGCTGCTGGCGGCGTCGTGGTTGGCGTCGGGTCGATTGTGGACCGCACGGGCGGGAAGATCGACTTTGGCGTACCATTTAAGTCCGTCATTTCTATGGAAGTGGAGTCCTGGGAGCCGCAGGATTGCCCGCTTTGCAAAGCAGGTGCTGGCGAGCCAGTTAAGCCCGGAAGCCGGAAAGTCTGAGTAGCAATATCGATATCTTCCGATCTCATAAAAAGTGGCAAGACCGGCATGTTGTCCGGTATGTTATGAATCGGCCAGCGGAATGGAACCTGGTTTAAAATCGAATGAGAGGGAGAAAAGAGGGGCAATATATGGAAGCAGAGAAGAAGCGGAAACCGAGTTCTAAAAATATCCATGACGGACATCGGGACCGGATGCGGGAACGGTTCCTAAAATCCGGCTTTGAAGCTTTTGCCCCTCATGAAAAAATTGAATATCTACTCTTTGCCTGTAACCCGCGGGGAGATACAAACCCTTTGGCGCATGAGTTGATCCGGCGGTTTGGCTCTTTTTCCGGAGTGCTGGATGCACCGTATGAGGAGCTGCTTGAGGTCGACGGCGTGGGGCCAGTTGCGGCTGCCTTTTTAAAGATGCTGCCACAGGCGTTTCGCTGCTACGAAATGGACCGGGAGTCAGGGCGCGTCCGTATGTACGATTACCAGGATATGGCGCGCTACCTGATGAAACGATATGTGGGCCTTTCTCAAGAAGTGGTGGTCTTGATGCTTTTGGATAGCTCTGACCGCGTGATTTATTGTGACATCGTCAGCGCGGGAACCGCTGTGACGACCAACATTTATATACAGGACATTGTAGCGTTGGCCGCCCGTTACCGGGCGGTCTATGCGGTGTTGTCGCACAATCATCCTAGCGGCAGTGCCCTGCCGAGTCCGCAAGATCTCCACATCACCTCGCGCGTTTTTGATGCCCTGAAAGAGATTGAAGTCTTGTTGATTGACCATATTATTATTGCCGGACGGGACTTTACCTCTCTGAAAGAAAGCGGCATTATGGCCCACCTGTTTTCAGATGAGAGACAACCGCGGGTATCCCTTCGGGCGGCGGACAGCGTGCGGGAAGGGAAAGAGCGAACCAATACCAAATAGGAGCAGAAATATGGATTTTAAATTGGTTTCGAAATATCGACCGACGGGAGACCAGCCGAAAGCGATCGGCCAATTGGTGGAAGGGCTGCTTCATGGTGATAAGGAGCAGACGCTGCTGGGAGTTACGGGCTCCGGAAAGACCTTTACGATGGCCAACGTGATCGAACGGGTCAACCGTCCAACGCTGGTGCTGGCGCACAACAAGACGCTCGCTGCACAGCTGTGCTCGGAGTTCCGGGAGTTTTTTCCGGAAAATGCGGTTGAATATTTTGTCTCCTATTACGATTATTATCAGCCAGAGGCGTATATCGCCACAACCGATACGTATATCGAAAAGGATTCCGCCATCAATGATGAGATCGATAAACTCCGCCATTCTGCGACGTCAGCGTTGTCCGAGCGCCGCGATGTAATCATTGTGGCTAGCGTATCCTGCATTTATAGTTTGGGCGATCCAATTGATTACCGCACAATGGTAATTTCTTTGCGCCCAGGGATGCAGAAAAGCCGGGATGACCTTCTGCGGAAGTTGGTGGAAATCCAATACGAGCGAAACGATATCAATTTTATCCGCAACAAGTTCCGTGTGCGGGGCGACGTCGTTGAGATTTTTCCCGCGCAGTCGAATGACACCGTCATCCGTGTGGAATTTTTCGGGGACGAAATTGACCGGATTACGGAGATCAATGCCCTGACAGGAGAGTTTAGGGCGGAATTAAAGCACGTTGCCATCTATCCGGCATCGCACTATATTGTGCCGCGTGAGAAGATGCAGCGCGCAGTGAAAGAAATTGAAGCCGAGATGGAAGAGCGCGTGAAATTCTTTGAAGCGAATGGAAAGCTGATCGAGGCCCAGCGCATCCGGGAACGCACGCAGTACGATATGGAGATGCTCTCGGAAATCGGCTTCTGCAAAGGCATTGAAAACTATTCCCGCGTGCTTTCTGGGCGTGCGCCGGGAAGCCAGCCCTGCACTCTGCTGGACTATTTTCCGGAGGACTTTCTACTCTTTGTGGACGAGTCCCATGTCACGCTGCCACAGGTGCGCTCTATGTATGCAGGGGATCGGGCGCGCAAGCAATCGTTGATCGACTATGGATTCCGGTTGCCCTCCGCGTATGACAACCGGCCGTTGAATTTCGATGAATTCTATGCTCATGTCAACCAGGCGATCTTTGTCAGTGCCACACCGGGGGATTTTGAAAAGGAAAAATCCGCTCAGATCGTCGAGCAGGTGATCCGCCCGACCGGGCTTGTAGATCCTGAGATTATCGTAAAGCCGACAGAGGGCCAGATCGACGACTTGATTTCCGAAATCAATCTCCGCACAGCGAATCATGAGCGCGTACTGGTGACGACCTTGACCAAAAAAATGGCGGAGGATCTTTCCGCCTATTTGGAAAATGCAGGGATTCGTGTGCGTTATATGCACCACGACATTGACACGGTGGAGCGCATGGAGATCATCCGGGATTTGCGCCTCGGTGAATACGACGTTTTGGTGGGGATCAATTTGCTCCGTGAAGGTCTGGATATCCCAGAGGTGTCGCTTGTAGCGATTTTGGATGCCGATAAGGAGGGCTTCCTGCGTTCAGAGCGCTCCTTGATCCAGACAATCGGCCGTGCGGCGCGCAATGCCAAGGGGCAGGTCATTATGTATGCGGATTCCGTGACGCCTTCAATGGAAATGGCAATCCGCGAAACGGAACGCCGCCGTGCGATTCAGATGAAATATAATGAAGAGCACGGCATTGTGCCAAAGACCATTGTGAAAAAGGTCAGTGAAGTCCTGGAAATTTCCACACATAAGGACGACGCGAAACCAAAGAAAGGAAAGCGCTTGACAGCAGCAGAGCGGAAACAGCAGATTGAACAGCTGACGCGCGAGATGAAGGCGGCAGCTAAATTGCTGGAATTCGAACATGCGGCATATCTGCGCGATAAGATTAAAGCCCTGCAATCCGGCAAATAGTGCGTAATGGAAAGGAATCGCTATGGTAGCAAAAAATATTTTTATAAAGGGTGCGCGGGAGCACAACCTCAAAAACATCGATATTGAAATTCCACGCGATGAGCTGATCGTTTTTACAGGACTTTCCGGTTCCGGAAAGTCCTCCCTTGCGTTTGACACGATCTATGCAGAAGGGCAGCGCCGCTATGTTGAGTCGCTCTCCTCCTATGCGCGCCAATTTTTGGGACAGATGGAGAAACCGGACGTGGACTACATCGAAGGGCTGTCCCCCGCGATTTCCATCGATCAGAAGACTACCTCGAAGAACCCGCGCTCCACGGTTGGGACGGTGACGGAAATTTACGACTATCTGCGCTTGCTTTATGCCCGGATCGGCGTGCCCCATTGCCCTATTTGCGGCCGGGAGATCAAGCAACAGACGGTCGATCAGATCGTCGACCAGGTGCTCCGCATGGAGGAGGGGACTAAAATCCAGGTGCTCGCCCCAGTGGTGCGTGCGCGGAAAGGGGAGCACGTGAAGGAGTTTGAGGCCGCACGCAAAGGCGGATTTGTACGTGTACGTGTGGATGGAATCCTTTACGATCTTTCTGAGACCATTAAATTAAAAAAGAACAACAAACATACGATCGAAATTGTGGTGGACCGCCTGGTAATTAAGCCTGGAATCCATTCCCGCCTAGCGGATTCGATTGAAACAGCGGCCTCCCTGGCTGGGGGAATTGTGGTCATCAGCACACCGGAGAAAGATTATACCTTCAGTCAAAACTACGCTTGCCCAGAGCACGGCGCAAGTATCGAAGAGCTGACCCCCCGGATGTTCTCCTTTAATAACCCGTATGGGGCCTGCCCCAAATGTACCGGATTGGGGGTCTTTATGAAGATCGACCCGGACTTGGTGTTGCCGAATAAAGCCCTGTCCATCAACCAGGGCGGGATAAAGGGCAGCGGCTGGGCAATGGAGGGCAGCACCATTGCCACGATGTATATGCATGCGTTGGCAAAGCACTATCATTTTTCCTTGGATACGCCGATTGAGGAACTTCCGCCAGAAGTGATTGATATTTTGCTCTATGGGACCAAGGGTGAGAAGATCAAATTGGAACGCCGCAACGAATATGGTAGCGGAACCTATATGACGGAGTTTGAAGGGATTATCAACAATTTGGAGCGCCGTTTCCGGGAGACGCAGAGCAGCTGGATCAAAGAAGAAATCGAAACCTATATGAGTGCGATTCCCTGTGACGCTTGCCATGGCAAGCGCCTTTCCCCGATGAGCCTGGCGGTGACTGTGGGCGGCATCAATATCGCCGATCTCTGCGAAAAATCGGTTGCACAGGCTTTGGATTTCGTCAACCATTTGGAGCTCAGCGCACGCGACACCATGATCGCGGCAGCTATTCTCAAGGAGATCAAGAGCCGCTTGGGATTTTTGCAGAGCGTGGGATTGGAATACTTGACGCTTTCCCGTTCTTCCGGGACGCTTTCCGGAGGCGAGAGCCAGCGTATCCGCTTGGCAACCCAAATCGGTTCCTCTTTGACGGGGGTATTGTATATTCTGGATGAGCCAAGCATCGGCCTGCACCAGCGCGATAATGATAAGCTATTGGGGACATTAAAACATTTGCGCGACCTTGGGAACACCGTCATCGTCGTTGAGCATGATGAAGACACCATGCGCGCAGCGGACCACATTGTGGACATTGGGCCAGGAGCAGGAATCCATGGCGGCGAGGTGGTCTTTAATGGAAAGCCCTCAGAGATTGTGGATTGTGCGCAATCCATCACTGGGCAATATCTCAGCGGGCAAAAAAAAGTAGAAGTGCCGGAGAAACGCCGCAAAGGGAATGGGAAAAAGCTACGGATCATCGGTGCCGCACAAAATAATTTGAAAAACGTTTCGGTGGATATTCCGCTTGGAAAATTTGTCTGTGTTACCGGGGTGTCCGGTTCAGGCAAATCCTCTCTAATCAATGAGATCTTATATAAATATCTGGCCTCCAATTTGAATGGAGCCAAATGCCGCCCCGGGGCGTTTAAACAGATTAAAGGGATCGAGGCGCTGGACAAGGTGATCGAAATCAACCAGGCCCCAATTGGGCGGACGCCGCGTTCCAACCCGGCCACGTATACGGGTGTCTTTACCGACATTCGGGAGCTCTATGCTTCGACGCAGGATGCAAAACTGCGCGGCTTTACGTCCGGACGCTTTTCCTTTAATGTCAAGGGAGGCCGCTGTGAGGCATGCCAAGGCGACGGCATCATCAAGATTGAGATGCATTTTTTGCCGGATGTCTATGTCCCCTGTGATGTGTGTAAGGGAAAGCGCTATAACCGTGAAACATTGGAGATCAAATATAAAGGCAAGAGCATCTATGATGTCTTGGAAATGACAGTCGAGGAAGGCTTGGAGTTTTTCTCCAGTCTTCCGCGGATTGCGCGCAAGCTCCAGACCCTTCAGGATGTCGGGTTGGGCTATGTCAAGATCGGCCAGCCTGCTACGACTCTCTCCGGAGGAGAAGCACAGCGCGTGAAGCTGGCCACAGAGCTGAGCAAACGTTCCACTGGACGGACCATTTATATTCTCGATGAACCCACGACCGGCCTGCATATTGCGGATGTCCATAAGCTGATCGATGTGCTGCAGAAACTGGTGGATGCGGGGAATACGGTGGTTGTGATTGAACACAACCTTGATCTCATCAAGACAGCGGATCATATTATTGATTTGGGGCCGGAAGGCGGAGACAACGGCGGGACCATTGTTGCAACTGGGACACCGGAGGAGGTTGCAAACATGGAAGGCTCCTATACAGGGCAGTACCTGAAAAAAGTGTTAGCAAGGGAATAAGCCTATTTTTATATGTAAATTAGCAGGCTCTGTGTGCCGGATTGGCGACACAGGGCCTATTTTCTATTTTAAGGGAAAAGTAAGTTTAACATCAAGAAATTTGGCTAATTTTGGGGAATATTATGGTATAATAAAACTATAATGCTTATATTGATGGGAGGTGTGTTCAATGCTTGCAATGTTATTATTGTTAATTGATTCAGAGGAAGATCAGCGGAAATTTGAAGAATTGTACCATCGATATAAACAGCTCATGTTTCATGTATCTAGAGACTATTTTCATACGGAATCTGCCGTAGAAGATGCTGTCCAGGAGGCTTTTATCCGCATTATCAAAAATTTTTCGAAAATAGGAGAAATAAATTGTCCCCAAACGAAACATTTTATCGTTATAGTAGTTAGAAGCACTTGTATTGATTTACTACGGACTGGGAAAGGAGAGGGGGTGGCAATTCCTTGGGAAGATGTTCCGGAGGTAGAAGCTCCGGAGAATCTCAGGCCGGGTGCAAAATTAGAAGAGAAAGAAGCGTATGGCCAGCTTGTGGATGTGCTTCGCTCTCTTCCACAGACCTACCGGGATGTGATGACCTTACGGCATTTACAAAAATTGCCGCTCAATCAAATTTCCAGCATTACGGGTTTTTCCGTTGATTATGTAAAGAAAATTTTACAGAGAGGAAAGAAAAAACTTGAGAAAGCGCTGGAGGAAATGGAGGGAATATGATCCATTTAAGCGACGAGCTTTTAGAGAGAGCTCTTGCAGAAATTAGACAAGAAGAGTTAAATAATTTGCCGTCGGATGAAGAACTTAAAAATAAATACAGCATTCCAAAACGATTTGATCGAAAAATCCTTCATTTAATCCGTGATGAACGCCGCTCACCATGGATGCGTAACCTGACGCACTATGCAAAGCGTGTGGCTGTGTTTTTCCTCGCTCTATTGATTGCTGCAGGTACCACGATTATGACGGTCAGCGCAGCACGAGAGTGGTTCTTTAAAGTGATATCGCAAGTGTTCCCAACACATACACAGATTGACTTTACCCCTGCTGAATCCCTACAGGAGGAAATACCCTTTGTGGCGCATGCTCCGGAGTATATACCAGATGGCTATACGATGGACGGGGAACCCTTTATTCGGGAGCCGAACCGCCTTGTGCGCATTGCGTACAGAAATGAGGACGGTGGATTGATTCGGTTCAACCAGATGTTTAAAGGTGGGACGAAAGTTGACACAGAAGATGCTTATACAGAGACGTTCCAGCTGAACGGACATGACGCCTTGTATATCCAAAAAGGGGAAACCCAGATGTTATATGGGTATCTTGATAATGCACTATTCTTTTTGTATGTCCGTGACCCTGATCTCACAAAGGATGATGTGCTTGCAATCGCACAGAGCATTGCACCCATAGATGGATAAGGGGTTGTTTCTGGGGCTACGTTTTCTTAAAAAATTCGATCTTTCTTCAGAAAACGTTCACATTCATACCGTATACTAAAGACAATCCAATAAGGGATATAAAATTGTTTGCAAGTTTCTTTTTCATAAATTCTTCCTCTAAAAAGCCGCCCTGTGTTTGCAGGGCGGCTTTTCCATGCGAAAAGGAAATTTTGAAAGTTACAAGCAGGGGGTTTGACACATTCTCACAAAAGCATTACACTGAACATATATAGCAAAATGGAAAGGGAGATACAGATGGGAAAAATTTGGTGTATATATTTTAGTCCGTCAGGAACGACCAAAGTGGTTATGGAGCGGATTGCCGCTAAGATGGACGGAGAAAAACATACATGGGATCTGCTGAAGGAGCCGGATGTAACACCCAAAACATTGCAACCGGAAGATGTGCTTCTGGTTGGTGTACCGGTATTTTCAGGGCGTATCCCCACCCCATGTATCCCTATGCTACAATCCCTAAAAGGGGCCCAGACGCCGGCGATCGCAGTTGCGGTTTATGGAAACCGTGATTATGACGACGCTTTATTGGAATTGAAGAATATGCTTGAGGAGCAGGCATTTTGGGTTATCGGTGCAGCAGCAGTGGTCGCGCAGCATTCGATCTTTACAAAGGTCGCTGCGGGGCGCCCGGATGCGGAGGATCTCGAAAAATTGGATCTATTTTCCGCGGGATGTATCGAGCGGTTACAGAGCGGCCGGATGAATTGGAAAGAATTACAGGTTAAGGGGAATAAACCCTACCGGGAGATCTCAAATGTTCCCATGAAGCCTTCCGCAGATACAACTTGTACGTCGTGTGGCCTTTGTGCACGGCTCTGCCCAGTTCATGCGATTGATCCGGCCAATCCAAGGAAGACCGATCAAACACGCTGCATCTCCTGTACGGCTTGTATTGCCGCCTGCCCACAGGGGGCCAGGCATTTTCCAAAACTTATGTTTGTTCCGGCGAGCGTGGCCTTTGAAAAAAAGTGTGCAATCCGTCGTGAACCAGAATGGTTCTTATAAGGAGAAGAGTTTAT
Organism: Anaeromassilibacillus sp. 1001302B_160321_C8; assembly: GCF_015554745.1. NCBI lineage: Bacteria > Bacillati > Bacillota > Clostridia > Eubacteriales > Acutalibacteraceae > Anaeromassilibacillus > Anaeromassilibacillus sp. 1001302B_160321_C8. Next base: position 13,374 of record NZ_JADNJD010000008.1, read on the forward strand.
ACGCCTAAGTCACCAGCCATAGGTTCCTTTGTGGGATGTTGGTTGCCTCTCCTATGAGAAAAAGTTACTGCATAAAAGCACGGAAGTCTTGAACCGAATCCGTGAAATCGGACAATAGACAAAACGCCCCCTGATGTAGGAAAATAGAAGTACTACATCAGGGGGGATGTTATGGGGAGAAAATGGGAAAAGGGAAAATCTTCTTCCAGTTGTCCAGGATTGTAGGCGAAAGAAAAAGTTGGAAAAGAAATAGCGAAAGAATTGGGTTTGCAGAGTAAACAAGTAGGAAAAGATCTACTCTGCCATACACGGCGCGAGCAATGCGGGGGTGCTTATGGCTATCGCTGGATGTGGTTGTGGCGGAAACGTCAAAACATTTACAAAAATCCAAAGTGCTTTGTATCACGCAAAAAGTATAATCGGCTGTCCGGAATGCGGCGGCATAGGAAATGGGTTCAGATGGGCCAGCAATACATCCATACAAGAATCGATGAAGCGGCAGTTTTGGGCGGGGAAAGCCAACACCAAATTTTGCAGCCATGAGCGCATTCAACTAAAAATTGGAGTGGCGCCGCTGCCGCTGCGCCACTCCGCTTAGAGCTTTATTTTCCTACACCAACTGGCTGGGCGCTTTTGGCTGTCCGTGTAGTTCAGAGCAGTTCTATCTCTTCCAAAGGCGCTTTTATACTTATTCTACTCTAGAAATCAGTTGGCAATATACGTAAACATTTTGGATCTTTTTGGCTTCATTCCCCTTATCAGTTCGGATAATAGGCTGCGTTTCCGAAGGAGTCACATAGAGCTTAAATACAATACCTTCCTGCCCTAGATGCATGTCCCGGATACGCTTATATTGGAAATCGCGTTTTTTAATACCAAGATAATCAAAAATAATTTCCTCGATATCCAAGTTTGAGAAGCATTTTAAAATGTCCTCCTGCGGATGCAACTCAATAATTGCTTTGGCCTCTTCGAATGTGACATCGGTACACTTGAAGGTTCCGTGATTTACAACGGTCATCATTGTGTTGTTATCCAGCAACAAGAGTGGGTTGGACGACATAACGCAACACTCCTTTTCCTATTCATGTCTGTTAAAAATAGTATACGTGTTTTTGAGGATATTGTCAATAAAAGTTGAAAAGATGCCTTTATGAATTATATGGATAATTTATAATTATTTTTATGGCACAAACGTGTGCAAATGATGGTTCTCTATACATAACGATTCCCATCTTCCACATACTATAGAGATCAAAGAACCGGGAGGCGGGAAATTTGAAGAAGGAAACACTTTCCTCGAAATATGAAGATAACCGTCAGATTCTAAATGAGCGGCTCCGGCTATCCGAAAATTTTGATCTGATTGGAAGGGAAATTCGCGTGGCGGGAAGGAGAGCGGTCCTCTATTTTATTGATGGCTTTACCAAGGATGATATCATGGAAAAGCTAATGGAATATCTTATGGCCTTAAAATCGGAAGATCTGGAAGGGATCGATACTTCCCAAGAATTCGCGAATGCATTTATCCCTTATGTGGAAGTAGATTGCGAAGAGTGCTGCGACAAAATTACAACAGGAATTTTGTCTGGGACTATTTGCCTGCTAGTACAGGGGTTTAATCAGGCGATGATGATCGACGCACGGACTTACCCGGCAAGAGGGGTGAGCGAGCCGGATGACGACCGTGTTCTGCGCGGTTCACGGGATGGGTTTGTAGAGACGTTGGTCAATAACACGGCGCTAATCCGCCGCCGAATCCGAGATCCAGATCTGACGATGGAGATCGTGCAGGTTGGGACCAAGTCCAAGACCGACATTGTGCTTTGCTATATGGCACACATGGTTGATTCAGGAATATTGGACACTGTGCGGAAAAAGTTGGAGCAGGTGCAAATTCATGCCTTGACTATGAATCAGGAAAGCCTGGCGGAATGCTTGGTCAAACCCAAATGGTACAATCCATTTCCAAAGGTGCGCTATTCGGAGCGGCCGGATGCAGCGGCGGCAAGCATTTTGGAAGGGAACATTGTCATTTTGGTGGACAATTCCCCATCTGCTATGGTCTTACCAACCTCCATTTTTGATTTTATACAAGATACAAACGATTACTATTTTCCTCCCCTCATCGGGACCTACTTACGTACGGTTCGCATAATTGTGTTCCTTTTGACGCTCATCCTCACCCCAACTTGGTATCTCTTAGAATGCAACCCGCAATGGATACCAGAGTGGTTGGGGTTTATCCGTATAGAAGAACCCAATGGGGTGCCGATTGTTGCGCAGTTGCTGCTTATTGAATTTATTATTGATGGCTTAAAATTGGCATCGTTAAATACGCCCAGTGTTTTGAGCAATTCATTCAGTGTGGTGGGAGCACTGGTATTAGGCGATTTTGCGGTACAAGCGAAGTGGTTTGTCCCAGAAGTGGTGCTTTTTATGGCATTTGTCTCGATTGCAAACTTTACGCAGCCAAGCTTTGAACTGGGATATGCCTTTAAACTATTTCGCGTTTTAATATTAATATTGACAGCCATATGGAATGTATGGGGATATATCGCGGGATTAGTGCTTATGTTTGTAGCGCTTATTTCTAGTAAGACAATTTCAGGGAGAGGCTATCTGTATCCAGTCATCCCCTTTAATGCGCAGGCCCTTTCCCGTCTATTGGTGCGCAGGAGAATCAGTAATCACAACACATAAAAGAATGAAAAAGCGCGGCCAAACGGTCGCGCTTAAAAGAAAGGAGGGCATGAAGTAAAATGAATAAAATCCTACCATATATAGAAACCTCTGGGAACATCCGAAAGAGTTGTCGCGCAATTTTTCGGATGTCGGAAGAGGAATTGCTGATGGTCTGTCGAGTCTATGGACCGGTATTCCGTCCGTCCATAGACTGTAACAGCTTTTTTCAATGTCTATAGTATACAAGTGGATTGTGTACGAGGTTTGAATGAAGTGCGAAACCTCCGTTAAGAATCATGGACGAACTTATGAATAAATCTTGCAATCCCTGGCAAAAGGCGTTTTGCCAAGCAAGAGATAAAAAAAGAAGCCGCTCCAGCAGCATTTTACTGGAACGGCTATGCCCGCAAAGAGAAAGGGCGCCCTTATTATAACAAATCCCCAGCAAAGACTGCAATGGAAATTTGTGGCTTCTGCTGGTAGTTTTTCTAAGCTACCAGCAAAATGGAGGTTCTTGCGGAGAGATGGGTCAGGAAGTGGCACCCAAACGTATGACGGTCAAAGTGCTGTCGCTGAAGATAAACCCTGCATCATCGACAAAAACTTGCAGCGTTTTGGGGGCAGATGTCACTTGGAATGATACGTGGAAAGATACGGTATCAACCTCACGGGAAGAAGAGAAGGTGTGGCTAGCAACGGCGCCAGGAACTGGTTGGCCACCCTGATAGAGATGAACGGAAACTGGCGCAGGTATAGAGATACCCGGAGCCGCCTTGATTGTTGAATGGAAGGCGGCTTGATAGATCCCAGGCTGATTGATTTGTACCTGAGAGGAACAAGGGGAATGGGAAATTGCCAAGCCGACAACCAAGGGCGTCTCTTGGAATATGAGCGCTTCCCCTTTGGTAGTGATCTGTTGGGTGCCATTCAACGCGGTAAGGACATCCGGTACATCATTTTTTCCAGACAAGCCCCGTGGGATGACAAAATCAAATACGGCATTTTCCGGCGTTCCAGAGTTGGTGACAGCGGCATTGCTGCCAGGCTCCCCAGAAGTAACACTTCCAACGGCAATAGTGGCAGCGGCTCCGGGTGCTCCAGTGGATCCAGATGGCCCTGTCGCTCCGGTAGCCCCTGTTGGCCCGCTCGGTCCAGTGGGGCCGGATGGCCCGGTAGCCCCTGTTGGCCCGCTCGGTCCAGTAGGGCCGGATGGCCCGGTAGCCCCTGTTGGCCCGCTCGGTCCAGTGGGGCCGGATGGCCCGGTAGCCCCTGTTGGCCCGCTCGGTCCAGTAGGGCCGGATGGCCCGGTAGCCCCCGTTGGCCCGCTCGGTCCAGTAGGGCCGGATGGCCCGGTAGCCCCTGTTGGCCCAGTAGGTCCCGAAGGTCCAGTAGCCCCAGTTGGTCCGGTACTTCCAGTAGGCCCAGTTAAACCACGAGGCCCTTCAAGTCCCTGCACCCCCTGGATTCCCTGCGGCCCAGTGGGTCCAGTTGGACCGCGTTCTCCGGTCGGCCCGGTTGGGCCGGTGGCGCCAGTTGGGCCAGTAGGTCCTGGTATTGAGCAAGGGACGCAGCAGGGTGGAGGAGGACAACAAGGCGGTGGACAACAGGAGGGATTGCAGCATGCATGATGGAGCTCTTCGTTTGGATAAATTTTCATGCTCTTTACCTCCGAGCAAAGATTTGGAATATTCCAAATACATCTTATGCCGGGGAGCATGGAGTGGACACAAAAAACCGCGCCGGAAAACCTCCCGGCGCGGTTTTCAGATCAACTTAGATTTAAGAGCTGACCTTTGCTTTGGCTACCTGCTTATCAATATATTCCTGTAACGGACGTTCTTTCAGATTGATGGTCATCTTTGTCGAGTCAGATTTATGCAACGACATAATCACCGCAGTTCGATCGTCGGATTTGGTAGAGGTGATGTCGAAGGTACCGTCTGCATTGTCTGGCTTTACAAAGCAGACCGTGCAATAATAGTCATCCTTCAGATACTGTCCAGCGGTTGCTTCCGAAAGATCGTTGAGTTCCTTATTGGATAAATTCGTAGGATCTTTGGTCACAACGAACATGGCGCGATTCCCATAGATGCGCTTGTACACGCCATCTTGGAAAGTAAAGTTCTCGTCCGTTTGGGTGTATTTTTTCGAATTTGCACCTTGACCGGCATTGGTATTGTCAACCGTTGGTGTGGTCGACGAGGGATCGGTCGAAGTTGCATCCTCACCGGATTCATCGGTAGGGGTGGTAGGTTCCGCCTCAGAAGAAGACTCTACTTCAGAGGAGGACTCCGATACCGAGGAAGACGACTCCATTTGAGAGGAAGAAGAACCTTCATCGGAGGTGGTACAAGCAAACAACGTACATGTAAGGGCTGCAATCATGATGACAGCAATCCATTTTTTCATCATATTCCTTCACTCCTTGAAAAAATTTTAACTCATGATAGCACGCGCTAAATAGCAAGTCAACTGGGGGTTATTGGTTCAATAGAGAAAATGGGACGCTCGTTTCTAAAAGGATGCCCGGTTTTCCTAGAAAAATTCGATAATTGTAAAAAAAGTGAAAACAAGTGAAATTGCGTATTATAGAACACATTTGTTTCTAATTAGAAATAAATGCGGAATCTTACAGGTTTCTTACGTTTGCCTTAAAAGACTTTAAAATCGCCCCGATCGTGCTTCTTTTTGTGGTATACTCCGTTTGTATTTGACAAAGTAGGTCAGATAGATAGGAGGAGTTTGAGATTCATGTGGAACTTAGAAAATCGTGCGGCTTTCCGTGCATGTGTCACAGACCTTTTAAACAACCCGGAAGTACAAAAGATGAGAGAGATCCGGCAGCATGTGCAGGATGCCAATTGTTTGCAGCATTGCCTGTTTGTAGCATATTTAAGTTTTTTGTTCTGCCGGAAATTTCATTTGGATGCTGCTTCGGCGGCGCGCGGCGGTTTGCTGCATGATCTATATTTGTATGATTGGAGGACACACGAGGGGCATCACATGACGATGCATCCGATCACTGCGCTGGTAAATGCCACGCATCTCTTTACCCTAAATGACAAGGAAAAGGATATTATCGTGAAACATATGTGGCCACTGACCCCTGCACTTCCCAAATACGCAGAAAGTTTTGTCGTCAGTACAGCGGACAAGCTGTGCGCATTGGCGGAAATTTTCCATATTTATCGTTGGCTGCGGGTAGGGGAACATTTGGATTTCCAGCCCAACAAACATGCCAAAGCGCTTTGACCGGCGATGAACAGTTCTTTTCAAAGGACATAACCGGAATGGCTGGTAGACGTGCGGGGAATGTGCTATAATCATCACAAAGTTTTGTTTTTTTGGAATCCCGTTTGGATGGTTTAGGAGCCCTTTGGGGTGAAGAAACCACGTGTGATGAATTTGGAGGACGGATCATGCAGGAGATTGAGAGAAAATTTCTAATCGAAGAATTTCCAGACTTGCCGCTGTTGGAAGAAGCGGAGGCCTTTCAGGGGTATTTATCTGTGGAGCCGGTTGTCCGAATCCGCAAAAAGGTCTCAAAAGAAAAGACCAGCTACGTGCTCTGCTTCAAGGGAAAGGGACGGCTTTGCCGGAAAGAAATTGAGCTGGATCTGCCAAAGGAGACGTTTGATGAGCTGGAAGAGCTTTTGGAAATTCCCATGATCCGCAAAGAGTACCGCGTCTATGCGCTGGGGGATGGACGCCGGTTGGAATGCAGCTGGGTGGATCGCGGAGAACCGACGGCCTTCCTCTATGCGGAAGTGGAATTTCCTTCGGTGGAAGAGGCGCTGGCGTTCCAGCCTCCGGAATGGCTGTCCAATGAGGTGACAGAGGACTCTTATTACAGCATGAGCCAGTATTGGATGCGAAAAAAGGCGTCCCTACTGGGAAAATAAAAGATTTTGTTAGTTGACGGGCACCGGCGAGACGGATGCCCGTTTGCTTTTGAATCTCTATGCACTGCCTGGGATTCTCTGCATATTTTGGAAGTATGAAAAATCCAGGGAGATCGCTTCGGACTTTCGAAGGGAGGAACATCCACATGGTTGATGGAAAATACAGCATCGTCATGCAAACACCCATGGGGCCGGTGAATGGAACGTTGACACTTAAGACCGACGGGGAGCGTCTCAGCGGCATACTGGAGGCGATGGGCGGCCGGCATCCGTTTACGGGCGGCACGGTGCGGGGGGATGAATGCACCTTTACCAGCGTGTTCCAAACGCCGTTGGGCAAAATACAGCTTTCCGTCAAAGGGTTGATTCAAGGGGATGCTTTCCGTGCGACTGCCCGTACACAGATGGGGGTTATCACGGCTCTGGGGAAGCGCGTGCATTCCGGCGGCCAAAGGAAGGGATAAATTTTTAAATGTCCTAGGCAATGCCATTGTCAAGCAAACATGAGTTTGTTATAATAATAAAACTGATCGATGGAGTATTTGGCCAAGATGTGGCCCCCATGTTCGTGCATGGCGAAAAGACAAAGGAGGAAAAAACATGGAGAAAGCAAAGGTATATTTTACGGATTTCCGGGCCAGTTTAAACCAAAACCTTTTGCAAAAGTTGGAGAAACTGGTGGTAAAAGCTGGTATTGAACAGCTGGATTTTCAAAATAAATTTGCAGCGATTAAAATCCATTTTGGCGAGCCGGGTAACTTGGCCTATTTGCGTCCCAATTACGCAAAGGTGATCGTGGACCTGGTGAAGCGCAACGGCGGCCGCCCATTTTTGACGGACTGCAATACGCTCTATGTGGGGCGCCGCAAGAATGCGCTGGATCACCTGGACGCCGCCTATGAGAACGGCTACAACCCCTTCGCGACCGGCTGCCATGTCATCATTGCAGACGGCCTGAAGGGTACGGATGAAGCGCTTGTCCCGGTTCCGGACGGGAAATACGTGAAGGAAGCAAAGATCGGCCGTGCCATCATGGATGCAGATATTTTCATAACATTGACGCATTTCAAGGGCCACGAGGCAACGGGCTTCGGCGGCACCTTTAAGAACATCGGCATGGGATGCGGTTCCCGCGCCGGTAAGATGGAAATGCACAGCAGCGGAAAGCCGTTTGTCGATCAGGAGCTCTGCGTCGGATGCGGATCGTGCCAGAAGAACTGCGCGCATTCCGCGATCACGATCACGGACCGGAAGGCCAGCATTGACCACAACAAGTGCGTGGGCTGCGGACGCTGCATTGGCGCCTGCCCGATGGACGCCGTAAAATCGCCGGACGACGAGGCAAACGACATCCTCAACAAAAAGATTGTGGAGTATTCCGCGGCGATTCTCCGCGAGAAACCCAATTTCCACATCAGCCTGATCTGCGATGTTTCGCCGTTCTGTGACTGCCATGCGGAAAACGATGTGCCGATCATTCCGGATGTCGGCATGCTGGCCTCTTTTGACCCGGTGGCCTTGGATATGGCCTGCGCGGATTTGTGCAACCAGCAGCCTGCAATGGCGGGAAGCGTCATCGACGGGAAGCCTGTACACGACCACTTCGATGCAACCCATCCGACGACCAATTGGCGCGTCACCATCGATTATGCAGAGGAGATGGGCCTTGGCACCCGCAATTATGAGCTGATCCGTATTTAAATGAAAGACAGAAAGGTACGCCCGGACATCGCTGAAAAGCCATGTCCGGGCGTATTTTTTGCATCCGGTGATTTTACGATTCCAATTTGTTATCCAGATAGGTGGCGAGCACCTCGAGGTCGGATACCGAATGGATATCCGCAGCCCGGCGGTTGAGCTCTTCCTTTACCTCCAGAGGGAGGGAATCGAAGTAGTTAGCCGCCGAGATATCCCCGTTGATGCCCTTGTTAAAGCCGCCATATCGGTTGTCCATGAAAACACCTCCGCAATGAAATTCGTATGCAGGGCATACGGATTCCCATCGTTCACCGGGATCAAACGCATCAATCTATGCAAATACAAGCGTAGGTGCATTCAATGCCGGTGGACTACTAGTATATGCAGAAGGGTTCCTGGGATCACAAGGGAACTGCTGGAAGTCAGCCCGCGTGTTCGGCGGGCGTCGGGTTCAACAAGGACAGCACGTCGTCGACCGTCCTTCCCGAACGCTGTATGGCGTCATAGAGCGCGTTGATTTCCGCCTCGCGCTTGGCGTTCAACAGTTCTTTCCGTTTTTCTTCCAATTCAATGATGGTTTTCTTCCAGCGGGTAATCTGGGCATCCACCTTCATAATTTCGGTATCAAAGTCGATCCCCCTGCGGGCACGGGCCATGAAAAACATCTCCTTCTTCGTTTTCCATAGTATGGCTTCGAAAAAGGAAATCTATGCAGGGAAATGGGTCAACTTTGCGTGTGACGGCCGAGCGCCATTTCGTAGCAGGAGACAAGCGCCTTTGCCTGGTTGAGATCGGTCAGGCTGGCGGCAGTCTTGCTGACAAGCTTACGCATCAGGAGCTCCCCATCCGCGTCGAGCTGCGCAAGCTTTTTGACAATATCTCCCAGTTCGTCGGGCGTTTCATAGGAAAAGCCGTTGACACCGCTGATGATCAGGTCCGCGTTTGCGCTGGCTGGCCGCAAAATGACCGGCAAGCCGCTGGCAATGGCCTCGATCGGGGCAGCCTCCATGGTGATCGAATCCGAAGCGCTGACAAACGCCTTGCACACGGAAAAACACAGACTCAAATCGTCCCGCGTCAGGCTGCCGGCAAAAAAGACCTTGTCGCCAACCCCCAAGACGCGCGCCCGCTCGTGAAGCTCTGCCGCGTCCGGACCGCTGCCCACCAATATGAGCCGCAGATCGTCCCGGAGCGCGACAGCCTTGCTCCAAAAAGCGAGAAGGTCATCCACCCGGTTTTCCGCGCTGAGGCGCCCGGAAAAGACGAACCCCACTTTCCCGTCCGTCAGATGGAGCCGCGTGCGCATACTTTCCTTGGAAGGGTCGTCCAAGGGGCGGGGGCAAAACCGCTCCGTATCCACGCAATAGGGGATTGTATGGATTTGGCAGGGAAACAATGCTTGGACGGCTTTCGCGCATTTTTTGGAAGCGGTTGTAATGACATCCGAGCCGGATAGGATTTTTTTCAACAGTGTTTGGCCCTGCCGCTTGTTGAATAGTACCGCGGGCCGGTTGGCGCCGTATCCCTCTAGAACGTCCTGCAATTCGTGTATGGTGCACACGACCGGCAACTGGTGCTTTTGCGCATATTTGAGGCCAATACCGCCAATCTCTGTAAAAGTCTGAATATGAATCAAGTCCGGCGAAAATGCTTCGATCATCGGCATGAGGCCCGGCAGCTTTGAAACGCGAGCACTCTGGCCAAAGAGGCTGGCGCTCGGTTTCGCAGGGCAGCAAAGGATGCCGTCCTGCTCGTAACAGTCGTCGGTTTCCGGGTCCGTTGTGACGATCAAGACCTCATGGCCCAGTTTGACCAACCCTTCTGCCAGTAGGGACACGTGGGTGGCCGAGGCGCTCGCCTGGGAGAGGTAGGCTTCTAAAAACAGTGCTATTTTCATGTTTAACCATCCCTATATCGATTCTCTTTCCGATTTGGTTCGGAAAGACCGTTGAACGAAATGTACGTTCATTAAACAATATGACATCATTATAGCATATTCTCCGCCCTCTGGGATAGAAAATCCTCCATATTATTTTAGGGATTTCCCTTTAAACTTCTCCAGGATTGATATATAATAATAACAGAGATTTTTATGGATGGCGCCAGGCCATCGGACCGATGGCAGCTTCTGGGAGGAGGTTGTCGATTGGAAAAGAAAAGGAAAGCAGGTGTATCTATGATGCCAACCAGTCAATTTCGCGTATCCCTTTCCAAAGTGATGCAGGAACTTTCTCTGGATGTCATTAATATGTGCGGCGACCCGGATAAAATCATGATCTCCTCCATGGACGTCAACCGTCCTGGTTTGGAACTGAACCGGTTCTTTGATTACTACGATACAAGCCGAATTGTTATTTTCGGCAACGCGGAGACGGCGTTTTTGGCGTCGATGGACCCGGCGGAACGCGCCAAGGTCCTGGACGAGCTGTTTTCGCAGAAGCCGCCGGCGGCGATTATTGCGCGCGGCCTGGAGCCGGCCCCGGAGCTGCTGGAGGCGACCAAACGGAATGATGTGCCGTTGCTGAGCACGCAGGAAACCACGTCCAGCCTGGTGGCGGCGTTGGTGCAGTTCATGAATGTGGAGCTGGCGCCCCGCATCACGCGCCACGGCGTGCTGGTGGAGGTGTACGGCGAAGGAATTCTTCTGGTGGGCGACAGCGGCGTCGGCAAAAGTGAGACCGCGATCGAACTGATTAAACGCGGCCATCGCCTGATTGCGGACGACGCGGTGGAGATCCGCCGCGTTTCTGCGAAATCCCTGGTGGGTTCCGCGCCGAAGAATATCCGCCATTTTATCGAACTGCGCGGCATCGGGATCATCAATGCCCGCCGGATCTTTGGTATGGGCGCGGTCAAGGTGACGGAGAAGATCGATATTGTCATCAACCTGGAGATTTGGGACAATAAAAAAGTCTACGACCGCATGGGCATCGACAGCGAATATACGGAGATTTTAGGCATTAAGGTCCCGGTGCTGACCATCCCGGTCAAGCCCGGCCGTAACCTTGCGATCATCATAGAGGTGGCGGCTATGAACAACCGCCAGAAAAAGATGGGCTATAACGCTGCGACGGAGCTCTTGGCCAGCTTGGGCATGGACGTCTCCACGCTGCAAGAGGATGAAAAGAAGCTCGAATTGGATCTATAAGAGGGCTTGATGCCGGTGGCGCGCAGCGGTTTGGATGCCGTCCCAGCGAACGGTTTCCGAATACAGCGATCAAAGAATTTCTCATACGGAGGCGGTTCTATTGCGCAGGACCGCCCCGTACATTTTATTGCATATGGAGCAGAGAACAATGAACATTATTGCAGATACCCATTGCCATACCCTGGCGTCCACCCATGCATACTCCACGCTCAGCGAGATGGTGCATGCGGCGGCTGTAAAAGGGCTGTACGCCATTGCGATCACGGATCACGGCGTAGCGATGCCAGGCGCCCCGGGAAAGTGGTACTTTCAAAATTTGGTGGTTGTTCCGCATAAGCTGGAAGGGGTTCTGGTCCTGCGCGGCGAGGAATGCGACGTGGTGGACTATGATGGGAATACGGACCTTCAGGACAGCGATGTGGACAGCTTGGATTGGATCGTCGCCTCAATGCACGATCCCGCCATGCCCAAGGGGCCGCATTCGGTAGAAGCCATTACAAACGCGTGGCTGAACATTGCCAAGAATCCGCATATCCAGGTCATCGGGCACAGCGGTTCCGCACAATTTCCGTATGACTATGAGCGCGTTATCCCGGAGTTTGGGCACAACGGCAAGCTAGTGGAACTCAACGAAGCGACGTTCAGCAACCGCCGGAGTTCGGTGGAAAACTGTGTACAGATCATGCAGCTCTGCAAGAAGCATGCGGTGCCAATTGTCGTCAATACGGATTCGCATTTTTCCGCCCGTGTGGGCTGCTTTGAAAATTCTCTGCGCCTGCTGGAAGAATTGGATTTTCCGGAAGAGTTGGTGGTCAATTCCAGTGTCGAGCGCTTTAACGCCTATCTGAGAAAATATACCCAGGTGTATCAGGACCCGCTGTTGGAGCTGAACCTGCTTTGATACCATGTTTTGTGAGGGAGGAGCACGATGAACCAAATTGACATGCTTGGGAGAAAAGCCCTGGCCTTTGGGTGCAGTGTCGCCTATGAGGAGCCGATGAGCCGGCACACCACTTTTAAGATCGGCGGGCCCGCGGATCTCTTTGTCACAGCGCACAATGTGGCAATGCTGTCCGATTTCCTGCGGGAAGCGAAGGAAATGGACGTGCGCGTCCTGATGATTGGAAATGGCTCCAACCTGCTGGTGAGCGACGAAGGAGTCCGCGGCGCCGTCGTATATTTGGACGATGCGTTTTGCGATATCCACCAGCGCGGCGAAACGGAGCTCGTATGCGGGGCGGGCGTTTCCCTGGCGGGCCTCTGTAATTTTGCCAAAAGCCGTGCGCTCAGCGGGCTGGAATTTGCCTGGGGCATTCCAGGCATGGCCGGCGGGGCGGTCTATATGAATGCAGGCGCTTACAATTGCGATATGAGCAGCGTCGTGTCGTCGGTCAGCCATGTTGCGCCGGATGGGACGTTTGGCATTTTATCCGGGGAATCGCTGCAGTTCGGCTACCGGCACAGCGCCTACATGGAAAACGGCTGCACAATCGTTTCCATGACGTTGGAATTGCAGCGCGGGGATGCCGATCAGATTGCCCTCCTGATGGAGGAGCATTACAACAGCCGAAAGGCGAAACAGCCTTTGAATAAACCCAGTGCCGGCAGTGTGTTCAAGCGGCCGGAGGGCCATTATGCGGGCGCATTGATCGAACGGTGTGGACTTAAAGGGCGCCGTGTGGGCGGCGCTGCCGTCAGCGAAAAGCACGCGGGCTTTATTGTGAATTTGGGAGGCGCCACCTGCAAGGATGTTTTGGAATTGATTGCGATCATTCAGGAGACCGTGCGCAGGGAGACGGGGGTTTCCCTGGAATGCGAGGTGCGGCTGGTATCTTGACCGGGCCGAAGGCCGCCCAGCGGCATTTCGTACCCCGGATGTTTAGCAGGAAAGGATGCGAGTTTTCATGGAATTTTTAATCGTCACAGGCCTATCCGGGGCGGGAAAATCCCGGGCAGTGGATGCTTTGGAGGACATCGGATTCTATTGTGTGGACAATATCCCTCCAAAGCTGATTCCCACCTTTTACGATCTGTGCGCCAAAGCGGGGAATACCTTTTCCCGTGTTGCGGTTGTCACCGACATCCGTGGGGGCGATATGTTCAGCAGCCTGTTTGAGACGCTGGATGATTTAAAAAATGAGGACAAGCATTACCGCATCTTGTTCCTGGACGCAAACGATTATGTGCTGATCAACCGCTTTAAAGAGACGCGCCGGAAGCATCCGCTGGCAGAGAACAACCTCGGCTCGCTGGAGCAGGCGGTCAAGCTGGAGCGCGAGATTTTGCGGCCGGTCCGGGAGAAGGCGGATTACATCATCGACACGTCGTTCCTCTCCCCGGCGCAGTTGAAGGAGCGCATTTCCAACCTGTTTTTGGGCGATTCTTCGCAGGCGTTGATGGTCCATTGCGTATCCTTTGGATTCAAGTATGGAATCCCTACCGAGGCAGACCTGGTCTTTGATGTGCGCTGCCTTCCCAATCCGTTCTATATCGAGGAACTCAAGCACCTCACCGGGCTGGACGAACCGGTGTACTCCTATGTGATGAAATGGGAGCAGACCAAGGGGGTTGTCCAGCGCTTAATCAGCCTGATTGACTATATGCTTCCGCTTTACTGCGACGAGGGGAAGAGCCAGCTGGTCATCGCAATCGGCTGTACGGGAGGCAAGCACCGTTCGGTGGCGTTGGCGCAGCTGTTATACGACCATCTGTTGGAAAACGGGCACCGGACAAGCGTCAACCACCGGGACATCCAGAAATAATCCCAGCCGGTCTATAAAAAGCCCTGAGTGAAAAGGCGGTGAAATCGTGTCGTTCGCGGCAGATACCAAAAACGAAATGTGTAAATCGGTACCGCAGCGCTCCTGCTGCAGCAAGGCGGAGTGCTACGGTTTACTTTTGTTTGGCAGAAGCTTTTCGCGCGCTTCGGTCTGCATGGTGACGGAAAATGCCGCCGTTGCTCATCGGGTGGCACAGCTTGCAGCGCAGGTGGCGGGCGTCATTGTGGACTTGCGGAGCTCCATCTCCCGCAGGAAGGAAAATCGGAATACCTTTTCCGTTACGGTGGAGGGGGACGATCAAAGGAATCTCCTGCTGCATACCTTTGGCCATGAAGCGGGGGAGATCAACCTGCGCATCCACCGGAAAAACATCGTCTGCCCGGAGTGCTTGGCGTCTTTTCTGCGCGGAGCCTTTTTGTGCTGCGGGACTGTGACGGACCCAAACAAGGAATACCATTTAGAGTTTGTCGTCCCATATAGCAATCTGGCAAAGGACCTCTTGGTGGCCCTACAGATGTGCGGTGTGGAGCGCTTGCAGCCCGGGCTGACCAACCGCAAAGGCTCGTTTGTGGTTTATAGTAAGGGGATGGAACAGGTGACGGACCTGCTGACCTATTTGGGCGCTCCTGCGGCCGCCATGGAATTGATGCAGGTAAAAATGCTGAAAGAGGTCCGCAACCAGATCAACCGCCGGACCAATTTCGAGACGGCGAACCTGGATAAAACCGCGTCGGCTGCCGCGCGGCAGGTGCTGGCCATCCAAAAGATTGCGGAATCCACCGGATTGGGCGAATTGCCGGAGGAGCTGCGGGAGTTGGCGGAGCTGCGTTTGCAGAATCCAGAGATGTCGCTGCGCGAGCTGGGAGAGTCGCTTTCGCCGCCGCTGAGCAGGTCCGGCGTCAACCACCGTTTACAGCGCATTGTGGACTTGGCGGAGACCCTGCCGGAGCGGTGAGGTATCCCTTTAAATAAATGGGAAAGGAGGAATTTGCATGTTTGCACATCTGCATTTGCATACAGAATACAGCCTTCTGGACGGCGCATGCCGGATCAAACGCCTGTTGGATACGGCGGCGGAGCGGGGCGACCGGGCGGTCGCGATTACGGATCACGGCGTAATGTATGGCGCCGTGGACTTTTATAAGGCGGCCAAAGCGCGCGGGATCAACCCGATCATCGGCTGTGAAGTATATGTTGCCCAGCGTTCCCGGTTTGACAAGACGCGAGAGCTCGACTCGGAACACCGCCATCTGGTCCTGCTCTGCGAGAACAACACCGGCTATCAAAATTTGGCGGCGATGGTCTCCAAAAGCTGGATTGAGGGATTCTACAGCAAGCCGCGCGTCGATTTTGAGCTCTTGGAGCAATATCATGAGGGGTTGATTGCCCTGTCCGCATGCCTGGCAGGGGAGGTCCCCCGGGCGCTGGTGGCCAACGATTATGACCGCGCAAAAGAGGCCGCCTTGCGCTATCGAGAGATCTTTGGGGACGGCAATTTCTTTTTGGAGCTGCAAGACCATGGGATTCGGGAGCAGAAGCTGATCAATCCGGCGTTGATCCGCCTGTCCAAGGATACGGGCATTCCATTGGTTGTGACAAATGATTGCCATTATATCCGGCGTGAGGATAGCAAGATGCACCATATCCTGCTGTGCATCCAGACGAACCACACGATCGAAGACAAGGACGGCATGGAATTCGCCTCGGATGAGTTTTACTACAAGTCGGAGGAGGAGATGCGCGCCCTGTTCCCCGGCCATCCGGAGGCCGCGGACAACACCTGGAAAATTGCGGAGCGCTGCCACGTGGAATTTGAGTTTGGCAAGACAAAGCTCCCGCATTTTGATACGCCCAATGGGCAGGAGAACACCGCCTATTTCCGGGACAAATGTTACGAAGGGCTTCATAAATACTACGGGGAGCATCCGGAGCAGTCGATTGTTGACCGGCTGGAATATGAGCTCGCCACCATCGAAAAGATGGGATATGTCAACTATTATCTGATCGTATACGATTTTGTCCGCTATGCGAAGAGCGTCGGCATTCCGGTGGGGCCTGGGCGCGGTTCCGGCGCGGGAAGCTTGGCGGCCTATTGCATCGGCATCACGGGTGTCGATCCCATACGGTACAACCTGCTGTTCGAGCGGTTCCTGAACCCGGAACGGGTCAGCATGCCCGATTTTGACATCGACTTCAGCGACGAACGCCGCCAGGAGATGATCGACTACGTCGTGCGCAAATACGGCAGTGACCACGTGGCGCAGATCGTTACCTTTGGCACCATGGCGGCGCGCGGCTCCATCCGCGACGTTGGGCGCGCGATGGCGATCCTCTATGCCACGGTGGACGGCATTGCAAAGCTGGTACCCATGGAGTTGAATATCACGCTGGAAAAGGCGCTGAAGGCCTCGCAGGAGCTGCGGCAGCGGTACGACACCGACCCCCAGGTGCATGAGTTGATCGACATGGCCCGTCAACTGGAGGGGATGCCGCGCAACGCCTCCACCCATGCAGCGGGCGTTGTGATTACAGACCGGCCGGTGAGCGAGTATGTCCCGCTCGCAAAGAACAATGATTCCATCGTTACGCAGTACACCATGACCACCTTGGAAGAGCTCGGCCTTTTGAAAATGGACTTTTTGGGACTGCGTAATCTCTCTGTGATCCACGACGCGCAGGAGATGATCCGCACCAAAGTCCCGGATTTTCAGATTGAAAATATCGCATTAGACGACCCGAAGGTCTTCGACATGCTGTCCACTGGCTCCACGGACGGGGTATTCCAGTTTGAATCCGGCGGGATGCGCAGCGTGATTATGCAGCTTAGGCCGGAGCGTTTGGAGGACTTGATCGCGGTGATTTCGCTGTACCGCCCTGGGCCGATGGACTCCATCCCGCGGTATATCGAGTGCCGCCATCACCCGGAGAAGGTGCAGTTCCGCCACCCGCTGCTGCGGGATATTTTGGACGTCACCTATGGATGCATCGTCTACCAGGAGCAGGTGATGCAGATTTTCCGGAGCCTGGCGGGGTATTCGCTCGGCCGCGCCGATATTGTCCGCCGCGCCATGAGCAAGAAAAAGGCGGACGTCATGGAAAAAGAGCGGCAGATCTTTATCTATGGGCTGGTAAATGAAGACGGCACCGTGGAGGTGGACGGCTGTATCCGCCGCGGCGTAGACGAGGAGACCGCCAAGGCGATCTTCGGCGAGATGGAGAGCTTTGCCTCCTATGCGTTTAATAAATCGCATGCCACGGCCTATGCGCTCTTGGCCTATCAGACTGCATGGCTGAAGTGCTATTATCCGCAGGAATACATGGCCGCACTGCTCACCAGCGTTTTGGATATGACCAACAAGCTGTCCGCCTATATTGCTGAGTGTATCCGCCTGGGCATCCACGTGTTGCCGCCCCATGTGAATCTCAGCCGGAATGGGTTTACCGTCGACGGGAAGGACATCCGCTTTGGACTGCTGGCCATCCGGAATCTGGGCAAGGGCTTTATCAGCGGCTTGTTGCAGGAGCGCGACCAAGGCGGTCCGTTCACCTCGTTTTATAATTTTTGCAAGCGGATGTACGGAAAAGATTTGAACCGCCGGGCACTGGAAAGCCTGGTGAAATGCGGCGCATTGGACAATCTGGGCTATAACCGGCGGCAAATGCTGGAGAACGTCGCTTCCGTCCTCGAATCCCTGGAGGCGGACAAACGCCGCAATGTGGATGGGCAGCTCGGCTTTTTTGATAGCTTGGCGACGCGATCCGCAGAGGAAGAATTCGTGATTGGGCCCATGGCGGATCTGAGCATGGCGGACAAGCTGGCAATGGAAAAAGAGGTGACCGGCATGTATCTCTCCGGCCATCCCATGGCGGAATACCTGCCGGCGTATGAACAACTGCATGCGGCAAAGACCGGGGAACTCCTGGATGAAGATACAGGCCGCTATCACGACGGCGACCATGTGACACTGCTGGGCATTCTCACAAAGGTGCGCTTAAAGGTGACCAAAAATAACAGCACCATGGCGTTTGTCACCGTGGAGGACATGTTCGGCTCGATCGAAGCGCTGGTATTTCCCAATACGCTGACGCAGTATGCGGCGCTGATCACGGAGGGAAGCGTTGTGCAGATGCGCGGGCGGGTGAGCATGCGCGAGGATGAGGAGACGAAGCTCGTATGCGAGCAGGTGCTTCCCGCGCCGGACAAGGGTCGCATAGGGGATCATCCGCCCCCGAAGAAGAAGTCCAAACGTCCGGGGTTGTATTTGAAGGTTCCCAGTAAGGAAAGCCCGCTGTATGAGAAGGCCAAAAAATATATTCTCGTATTTGACGGCCCCACACCCCTATACGTCTATTTTGAAGATACCAAAAAGCTGATGTTGGCCCCGACCTCGATGCGCGTGGATGTAAATGACGTGCTTTTGCGGGAGCTTTGTAAGGTTTTGGGCAAGGCAAATGTTGCTTTTGTGAAGGAATGAGTGAATTTTCCATATAGCGGATTCATTTATCCATATTTATGTCTTGATTAGTTCTTACAAAATACGCTATAATAGGGATAATTAGACAAAGAATCCTGTTTCAGCGTCAAATGGACGCGGCATTCTGAAATCAGTAGATTTTCTTTTAGGAGGATACGGTTATGAGTATGAAAAAAATTGGCGTGTTGACGAGCGGCGGTGACGCACCGGGCATGAATGCAGCAGTGCGTGCGGTAGCGCGTACTGCGTTGACTTCCGGTATGGAGGTTCTGGGCATCCGCAGAGGTTATCAGGGCCTGCTGAGCGGCGATGTGTTCGAAATGGATCTCCGCAGCGTGTCGGATATCATCCACCACGGCGGCACGATGCTGTATACAGCTCGCAGCAAGGAATACAATACGCCGGAAGGCGTCCAGAAGGCGGCAGATATGTGCCGGAAGCTGGGCATTGAAGGGGTTGTAGTCATCGGCGGCGACGGTTCCTTCCGCGGCGCGCGTGACCTGACGGGCGCGGGCATCCCCTGTGTCTGCATCCCGGGCACGATTGACAACGACGTTGCCAGCAGCGAATACACCGTCGGCTTTGACACGGCTATGAACACGGCTGTGGATATGGTGGACCGTCTGCGCGACACGACCGAGTCCCACGACCGCTGCAGCGTTGTGGAGGTTATGGGCCGCCGTTGCGGAGACCTGGCTCTGCTGGTGGGCATTGCTGTGGGGGCAACCGTGATCCTGGTGCCGGAGGTTCCGTTTGACTTCCAGAAGGATATCATCGACCGTATGCAGTTTACCCAGAAGACCGGCAAGAAGCACTTTATCATTGTTGTTGCCGAGGGCGTCGGCGGTGTGACCGAGTTGGCTCATAAGATCGAGGAGAGCACTGGTATTGAGACCCGTGCAACTGTGCTCGGCCATGTGCAGCGCGGTGGTTCCCCGACGTTGCGCGACCGTGTGGTGGCCAGCGAAATGGGGTATAAGGCGGTAAAGCTGCTGGAGAGCGGCCGTAGCAACCGCGTCATTGTTGTTCGTGAGGGCAAAGTGGTGGATCTCGACATCACAGAGGCGTTGGCGATGAAGCGTCCCTTTAACAAGGAACTCTATGATATTGCGCTGAAGATTTCCATCTAAAGCAGCCTACATAGGAATGTACTGGGCGGGCGAAAACGGCTTTCGGATTCGCCCGCCTACTCTTTCCTTTATCTGGCTGAAATTTTTTAAAAAAGTTTGCGAAAAACTATTGACAGTTTGTGTAGAAAATGCTAGAATTAATCTCGCGCTTGAGAGTACCGCAAAGAAATAGGGGTATAGCTCAGTTGGTAGAGCAGCGGTCTCCAAAACCGCGTGCCGAGGGTTCAAGTCCTTCTGCCCCTGCCATACGGCTCGGTAGTTCAGCTGGTTAGAACGCTAGCCTGTCACGCTAGAGGTCGACGGTTCGATCCCGTTCCGAGTCGCCACTTTGCTGCTATGGCTCAGTCGGTAGAGCACATCCTTGGTAAGGATGAGGTCACCAGTTCGATTCTGGTTAGCAGCTCCACAAAAAATCCAGGAACCATTTTAGGATCCTGGATTTTTTGCTATTTATATTAAAAAATTGGAGATAGGGGGACAGGCAGATGGCGAGTGCAATTTTTGTCGGCAATGGTTTGAACCGTTGTTATCCGGTCTTACATTCCTGGGGCGGTATGTTGGACAGCCTGGCGGAACGGCTAGGGGTGACAGGGAAAAGCAACGCCTCCTTTTCCATGGAATTCGAGCGCATCGCGAATGCTGCGTTAAAATCCCGCTGCTTTACGGGGGATAGGGCATTTTGGCAAATGAAATCCGATATTGTGGGGCCCATGCTGGATCCCCAGAAAAAGCCGCAGCTGCTTCAGAAGCGCTTGATGGATTTGCCGGTCCAGGAGCTCCTGACGACCAATTACGACTATATGCTGGAATATGCGGCGGACCCTCATTTTTTCGAACATGGGGTAAAGTCCGGGAGTGCGGAAATCCGGTATAGCCTTTTCCGCAAGCAGGCCGCCGGCGGGAAGACCATCCGCCACATCCATGGGGAGGCAAAGGCTCCCTCGTCCGTCTGCCTGGGGTTTGAACATTATGCAGGCGCCTTGGAAAAGCTGCGCAGCCTGTTGCTTGCGCATGAAAAGGGTGCTAGGGATGTGGTGTTGTTCAATCTTCTGCGGGGAAACCGGGAAAGCACCGGCAGCTTTGCAGAGCTCTTTTTTACCCATGACCTATTTTTTGTGGGGTATGGCCTGGATCGGGTGGAGATGGACGTTTGGTGGCTGTTGACCTACCGGGCTTTTTTGATGAATGCCAATTACCGTGGAATGGCTCCTTTTGTAAAAAATCGGATTGTGTTCTATCGGGTGGGAACGGAGACGGAAAGCTTTTTACAATTATGTTCCCTGTTGGACAGTCTGAATGTAGAAGTCGTTTGCATGGAACCGCCGGAAGGAAATTACGAAGCAGGCTATTTACAGATATTAGAAGAGATTCAAGGGCAGCTGTGAAGCTGCCTTTTTTCGAAACCGATCCGGCGAGGGGATGAAGCTGGACCTCCTTGGATGGAAATGGAAAATTTTTGGAAAATACTTGAAGATTCTGGGAGATTCCTGTATAATCATCTATCGCACGACTTTAAAATTAGGAAGGGACTGTTATTGTGGACGAGATCGAACAAATTTACTCCGGAGAGCTCTACCGGCCGTTTCTTCTTTACTGCGAACGGCATCATTACAAAACCATGGCGGATCTGGCGCGATGCCGGTTTGACCAGCTGGCGGCCTCAGAGGGACTTCCGCCGCGCTTGGTGAGCCGGATTAAGACGATGTTCCTGATGTATGTCAAACAGCACACGGAGGCATTCTTGATCGACCGTAGGGCGTCCAAGCCGGCTGCAGCGCAGCAAAAGGCGCAAACAACCTCCAACTTGGAAGGGGAACTGGAGAATTTCTTTAAACAAAATCCAGACCGTTTGATCCGTATGCCGGAGGTTACAAAAGCACTCAGCGGAAAGGTGAAGCGCAGCGAGGTCTTGGACATCTTGGAGCGTTCCGATTGGTGCAAAGTGGTGGATGGGACCACCTTCTTCTATTCTTCGGGATGTTGATCGATTCCCACACAGAGAGCTGTTTTGGCTCTCTTTTTTCTTTTCTGCGCAAGTGCTGTTGCGCAACGAAGAGGCCCTCTTTCCAAAGTTCGGGAAAGAGGACCTCAGGCGCCGGTGCTTATGTTTGGGATTCGGGCCTTGTAGGTGGATAGAAAGAAGGGAAGAAGGAGTCCGGCGATTCTTTAAAGCGTTTTACAAGGTCGTCTTGGAGCGTCCCAGCGGTCTTTGGCTTGCGCATCCACGAGGGTTCCGGGTTTTCTTTTGGGTTCATACAGTGGTACACATTCATTTTTACAACCATGATTCACACCTCCATCCATAGTTTATTCGGCAGGGATGGATTGGTGTCCAAAACGAACAAAAGGAGAGTAAGGGAGATATCTATGAAGCGGTATTTTTTCAGGGCACACAAATGGGACGCAGTGAACGGCCTGTTTGGCGGGCAGAAGGACTTTGATCCACGCCGTTATGAAACGTATGAGGAATTGGAGGTTGTACAACAGGACGACGGCCGTTTCTCGGTATGGGGGAATTTTGCAGAGGACACGGACCTGTTGCGGGATACCCGCAAGGACACACAGGGGCTTTTCGCCGCAGTTGCGGCTCTCGCGGACGAAGTGGTGGTCGAAGAGGATTGACGGACATTTAAACAGGCCCGGTTTCACGGAGAAGTTGGATTTTTTCCATAGTAGCGTGGTACTGTTGGAGCTGTTCCCGCAATACGGCCAGCTCAATCTTGGAATCTTGGTCCACGGCGGATAAAAAGGAGTCTTCCAGCAGATGGATGTTCCTGGCACAGCGGAATTCCATCTGGTGCAGCGCCTCACAAATGTTTTCCAAGTCGGCGTTGTTTAGCAGCATCACCATACCTCCTTTTCAGACAGATTTGTCGTTAGTATGTCCGGCATGGAGAAGAATACTGCAATTGCTTGTATGAACAGGGCCATTTTGACCGAGACTTGAAGGATAAGGAAGGTGTTATCCATGAAATGGCTCAGTCAAATGGAACGCAAATTTGGGCGCTATGCAATACCGCATTTGATGTATATCCTGTCTGGAATCATGTTGGCCGTGTACTTGATCGACCTCTTTTTTCCCGGCACGCCGATGCAGTCCCTGCTGGCTTTGGACATGGATCTAGTCGCGCGGGGACAGATTTGGCGTTTCCTGACCTTTCTCTTTTTACCGCCTTCCAGCTCGCCGCTGTGGGTCCTTTTGAACCTTTATTTTTATTGCCTGTTGGGAAATGCGTTGGAGAAGGAATGGGGCACGTTTCGCTTGAATTTATTCTATCTGAGCGGAATTCTCGGGAGCGTTTTGGCCGCGCTAGTCACCGGCTACGGCGTGAACCAGTATTTAAACTTGTCGCTGTTTTTGGCGTTTGCGGCGCTTTACCCCAATTTTGAATTGCTGCTGTTCTTTGCCGTCCCGGTCAAAGTGAAATATCTGGCGGTGATCAATCTGCTTTACAGTGCCGGTTCGTTTTTCTACGGGGATTGGGCATCTAGGGCCGCTATCCTGATGTCCCTGCTCAATGTCCTTCTCTTCTTCGGCGCGGACCTCTTCCATTGGGTCAAACGAAAGGCAGACTACTGGATGATGCGGCGGAATTTCCGGAAATATCACTGGTAAAGGAAAGTTTTGGAATTTTTGTATAAAATCGGTTGCGTAATTCTGGCTTTTGGTGGTATAATCTGTTTGAATCTTATAGAAAATGTGAGGAGGCGTTTTATGAAACGGGTTTTCTGTCTGTTGCTGGCGGTAAGTCTCTTTTTGCTCACCGGCTGCTTTGGAAAAAGTGAAGGGGAAGAGACTTCTTCTGAAAATCCCGCGCCTACGTCCTCCACGGTGGGAGAAGGGGATTCTAGTTTCATTCCTGCGTCTTTGCCACCATTGCCGGATGTACATCTGACGATTGGAAAGATTGTCAACATCATTGAGGGGAGTTATGCCAACGTGCGCAGCGCCCCGGACCAAAACAGCGAACCGATTGGACGTGCATACCCAGGGGACGCTTTCCTAGTGGACCCGCTGGGGAGTTCTGGCGACTGGGTCAAAGTTACCTATGAGGGGCAGAGCGGCTTTATTTTTCAGGCATACATTTCTGTAGAGGAATAAAGCAGGACAGGCTCTTGAAGCAATAGGAGCTTTGCCGACAATACAAAAGAGGCATTCCTACAATAAGCACTTTTCGGAGTGGCGCAGGGCGAAAGCGGCGCTGTTCCATTTTTCCTGGAAGAGATCGCGCCTGCAAAACAGCATATAGCGGTCCTTCTGATCGAAATTAGCAATCCCCCTGATGTAGTTCATTCTGCTACATCAGGGGGATTTTGCGATGGGCGTATTTTTTTGAGTTTGTTTGATAAATCAGGGACGGATGGCTTCGGCAAAACGGGTGAAGTTCCGCTCCCCGAAGAATTGTTCTTCCCAGACTTTGCGGCAATTGGCGCGCAGGGCCTGCCGTTGTTCCTGTGGAAGGCGGGAGAACGCCACAATTTGCTCTGCCAAAACATTTGGTGCAAACTCCATGGGAAGCAAAAAGCCGGTTTTGCCGTCTTGGACAATCTCGGAGGTACCGCCGACGTCGGTGGCAATGGCCGGGATCCCAAAGGAACACGCCTCCATGATGCTGACAGGAAGCCCTTCCGAGCTGCTGGTGTTGATAAAGAGGTCTGCGGGGTGTTGCTGATAATAGCGCATGAGCGCCTCGTTTTGAATGGGCCCGGCAAGCTGGCAGTCCATAAAACTGAGATGCTCCTTCGCATAGGCTTTTAAGGCGTCGAGGCCGTCCCCGCCGCCGAAGTGCGTCCAGTGCAATTTGAGGCCGCTGTCCTCCAAGAGGGATAGGGCTTGCGCCAAAAGCTCTACGCGTTTCACTGGGGAAATATGGCAGCAGCTCACGATATGCAGCTCGTCCCCTTGCGGCTCCGGGGAGAGGCCGAAATCGCGGGTGCCGAGGTATGCGGTCTCCACCTTTGTCTGGTAAGCGGGGTAGCTTTTTTTCAGAAGGTTACTCCCGTTGGCGGAGCAGGGGTAGACGCGGTCCAGATGCTCCAGCAGATAGGGGCGCAGCGGGAGATAGCCGGTTGCGTTGCGGTCCGCATAAAGGTCGTACCGGTGCGCACGGCTGACGGCCCGTTTTGCCTTTGCCCCGCAGTGGTCCCGCAGGCGGACGGCGGCAAGCGCGATGTCGTAGAACCAGTAGCTGTAAAAGGTCACGCCGTCGTATTGCTCTAAGTTGCAATCGGCCAGTTTTTCGGCCACTGCACGGTAGACGGCTTCAGATTTAGCCAAAAAGTAGGTCAAAAAGCCCCGGCGCTTCAGGGAGCCTTTGACGGCGGCGCGCTCTTCCGGGCCGGCGTATCCACGGCAATTGGTAAACGGCAAATAGGAGAGCGCCGCTCCCGGCAGCGCCCGTTTGATGCGGGAAGCAGGAATGTGTAAAATGGTAGCGTTGGCTGGGACAGAACGGGTTTGTTCCGGTGCATCGGAGGTGCTGGTAGCGGCGATGACGAGGCGGTCAAAGGCCTTGGCCAGCAGGGGAACCTCGTCCTCGATAAATTCTTCCCCCTTGTCAAAGGGGTAGGTTTTGGTCAGGAGAACCAGACAGGTCTTCATGAACAATGCCTCCATTCAAGATCTATGCAAGGTTTGTCACGCTTCCAATGTTTAAGCGTACGGTGTGGATCGGCGTTTTATTGCCCCGCAGGGCTTCGTCTTTTCCTCTGACTATAGTATACTATAATCAAAGGAAAATCAAAGGCTTTCTACTTGCCCTCCCTGGGGCAGGATGGTATAATTTGTACAATCAATATGGAAAATAGAGAAGGGATGATTCCCCGGAAAGAAGGCTTTGCCATTCATGAAATTGCTGTATCTCACCTTCCAGGAGGACGCGCCGCTCTACCTCGGCGTTACACGGAAGATTCGCGGGCAGGCGTCCGCGTTTCAAAAGCTTGGCTATGAGGTGACTTATACCCTGTGGCGGGAGAAGACATTTTGTTTCTGCGGTGAGGACCGCCACGAAGTACAGATCGGGCCGGGCCGCGTGATGAAGCAGTTTTTCCAAATTGCAGCGGACTATGTGGCTGCGCACCGGTTCGACGTCCTGTATATCCGCCTGGACCGGATCAGCTTTGATGTGATTCATCTTTGCAAAGCCGCCCGAAAAGCCGGAACCCGGCAGATCGGGGTGGAAATCCCCAATTATCCCTATTTGAAGGATTACGCGCGAAACATTCAATACGCCAAGGGGATCAAAGCGGGCGCAACGACAGCGGTCAAGATTGCGGCCAATATTGCAGCGGACCGTCTCTCCGGCCTCTCTTTAAAGGGGCTGGTCGATGGCGTTGTGCTCTATGGGAACCATGCAGACCACTTCTTCGGTGTAAAAGCAATCAATGCGGACAACGGCATCGATACGGATTCCATCCCGGTGGTTGCGCCGAAGCCGGAAGGGGAACCCATCACTATGTTGGGGGTGGCCGGGACGCTGTGGTGGCAGGGATACGACCGCATCCTGCGCGGCATGCAGGCGTACCGGGCGTCCGGCGGGCGTCATCCGCTGCGCTTTGTGCTGGTGGGCGGCGACCGCACCGAAATGCCGGGATTCCTGGCGCAAGTGAAATCCCTTGGCCTGACGGAGGACGTGCTGTGCCCGGGCTTTCAAACGGGTGACGAGCTGAACCGCACCTACCGTACAGCGGATGTGGGGATTTCCACACTGGGATGCTACCGGCGTGGGTTGACCCGCTGTTCCTCGCTGAAGGCGAGGGAATATGCCGCGGCGGGATTGCCGTTCCTCTACGCATATGACGACGACAGCCTCACCGGTAAGGAGCCGTTCGCGCTCCGTGTGCCGAATGACGATACACCGGTGGATATGGAGCAATTGATTGCATTCGTTGAGCGCTGTAGGCGGCAGGCGGATTGCAGCAGACAAGAACGAACATTTGCAGAAGAACAATACGATTGGAAGGCGATGATGCAGCGCATCCTTGCGTTCCTCGGTGCATAAGGGAATCGGAAAGGAGGCTTTTACGTGCCGAAGGTCAGTGTGATTGTACCGGTTTACAATGTGGAAGACTATTTGGAACAGTGCGTAAAAAGTATTTTGTCCCAAACTTTAGAAGATATAGAGGTTTTGCTTGTAAACGACGCTTCGACGGACGGGTCGTTGAAGGTTGCCCGCTCCTTTGAAACGGACAAGCGGGTGCGTGTCCTGGAGAAACCCCACGGCGGGTTAGGGGATACGCGCAACTATGGTGTGGCGCGCGCTACGGGCGAGTACCTCGCCTTTATCGATTCCGATGACTGGGTGGACCCGGAAATGCTGGAAACCGTCTATGCGGCGGCAAAGGAGCAGGAGGCCGACCTGGTGGTGTTTAACTATATGCGCGAAAACCTGATCGATGGGGAGAGCCGCGCGTGCAGCGTGCCATTGCAGGCGGGCGAGTCGGATGAAGAGCGCAACCGGGCATTGTTGGAAGAATTGATCGGCCCATCGGTGAGCGGGAGTTCCTGGCGCACCACGGAGATGCTGGGCTGTGCATGGCGCAGGCTCTACCGGCGTGCCTGGTTTGTGGAAAATCATCTGGCGTATTTCAATGAGCAGGAGATCATGCTGGAGGATCTGCCGGTGTCCATTATGGCGCATACATTGGCCAAGAAGATCGTCTTTGCCAAAGGCGCTTATTATCACTACCGTTACAACCCGGAGTCCCTCAGCACCCGTTACCGTCCGCACAAGATGGAAATGATGACGAAGTGCTACCAGGTTGTGCAGAAATTTCTGAAACAACAGGGGATGGATAAGCAATACCGGGAACGCCACTTGGCTTGGCTGCTCCGCAATGCAGCGCATTCTGCGCTGGTGAACTGCTTCAGCCCGCACAACCCTGCGGACGCCAAGCAGCGCAAAGCGGAGGTGAAGGGGATCTTGGAGACCCCGCTGTTAAAAGAAGCGGCGGCTTCTTCCTATCTGTTGGGCGGGAATCGGTCCGATCAATTGATCTTGCGGGTGATCCGCACGGGGAATCCGTCGATGGTCTATGCATTTTATCGCTTCTATAGCCATATGCTGTTCCGTGATACGCAAAAAAAATAACCGGAGGAGGGGTCGTCATGTCCCAGAAAAAACAGGTGCTTTTTATCAATTACAGTCTGCACAGCGGTGGGATTGAGAAAAGCCTGGTGACATTGCTCTCTCTGTTCGATTTTACAAGATATGATGTTGATTTGCAGCTTTTTGCCAATGAAGGGCTTTTTCTGGACCGCGTCCCGCCCCAGGTGAACTTGCTTCCGCCCCTTTTCCCGGCGGAATATAAGCTGAATATCCGCAAAGCACTGTTTGCCTTGGTAAAAGGCGGCCACCCACTGGCGGCAGTCTGCCGCTTGCTGGTGACCTTTGCAGGGAAAACCCCCGGTGGGATGGGGGATCGCCTGGCACGCATGTGGAAAATTGAAAAGCACTTTGTGCATCCGGCCTGCAAAGAATACGATGCGGTGGTGGCCTTTATGGAGGGGCAGCCCATCTATTATGCGGTCACCAAGGTGCAGGCCAAGCGGAAGATCGGGTTTATCCACGGGGACTACAACGCTATGGGGCTGAGCCAGGATTTCGACCGGCCCTATGTGAAGCAGCTGGACGCGCTATGTACGGTCTCAGAGGGCTGTAAGATGGCGTTGGAGGATAATTTCCCGGAGTTCCGGGAGAAATTCCATGTGGTCTATAACATCCTCTCCGCGCAGTTCCTGCGGAAAATGGCGGAGGCGCCCGTGGATTTTGGGGACCGCTATTCGGGCAGCCGTGTGTTGTCCATTGCGCGTCTCTCCGTACAGAAGGGGTTAGACCTCGCCTTGCCCGCGGTTGCTTCCCTCCGCGAGAAAGGGCTGGAATTCCGCTGGTATATCATCGGTGTCGGTCCCGAGGAGGCCGCTTTGCAGGAGCAAGCGCGCTCCCTTGGCATCGAGCAGGACGTCTGCTTCCTGGGGGAACAGGCGAATCCTTATCCGTTTCTGCGGGCCTGCGATGTGTATTTGCAGCCGTCGCGCTTTGAAGGGAAGTCCATTGCCGTGGACGAGGCAATGGTGTTGTGCAAGCCTATTTTGCTGACGGATTTCTCCACAGCAGCGGATCAGGTGACCTCCGGGGAAAATGGCTTGATCGTCCCCATGACGCCGGAAGGGATTGCGGAAGGCCTGGAAAAGCTGTTGACCGACGGAGAGCTGCGGCAGCGCTTCCACGACGCCTTGGAAGCAGAGGACTATACAAACGAAAACGAGATCGAAAAGGTATATTCACTGATCGGCTCGGAATAAACATAATTGTTTCCAATAGAAACAATGAACGATGGAAAGGAAGCGCCCTTTTGGACGCATCGGGGAAAGGTTATGCTTTTAAAAGATTTACTGGAAGGGTTGGAATATCAGAGTTCCGGCAGTACGGAGTTGGAAATCTCCGATCTCATTTATGATTCGCGCAAGGCAAAGCCTGGATGTGCGTTTATCTGCCTGTGTGGGGCGAACGCAGACGGCCATCGCTATGCACAGCAGGCGGTAGAGGCAGGAGCCGTGGCGGTGATAGCGCAGCATGGGGTGGAGGTATCGGGGGCCACCGTCGTATTGGTGGAGGATACCCGCTATGCGCTTGCCGTGCTCTCTGCGGCGTATTTTGGGCATCCCGCGAAGGATCTGCGTGTTGTGGGCCTTACGGGGACGAAAGGAAAGACCACCACCTCGTATATGATCCGTTCCATTTTGGAGGATGCGGGGATCAAGACCGGCTTGATCGGCACCATCGGTACGGTGATTGGCGATCAGGTGATTAAGACGGAGAACACAACGCCGGAGTCGTATGAAGTGCAAAAATCCCTCCGCCGGATGGCAGACGAGGGGTGCGGGGCAGCAGTGATCGAAGCTTCCTCCATCGGCCTGCGGGATCACCGGGTGTCCGGTTTCACGTTTTCCATCGGCTTGTTTACGAATTTTTCGCCCGACCACATTGGGGGAAATGAACATAAGAGTTTGGAGGAGTACCGCGCATGCAAGGCGATGCTGTTCCGCCAGTGCGAGCTGGGGATCGTCAACATCGACGATGAAAATTGGAAGGCCATCACAGAAGGGCACACCTGCCAATTGGAGACCTATGGTTTCCATCCGGAGGCGCAGCTGCGTGCCAAAGGGGAGCGCTTACTCTCCCGCCCCGGCTATTTGGGGGTGCATTTTGAATTGGATGGGCCCTATCAGTTCGGCGTGGATGTGGATATCCCAGGGCATTTCAGCGTGTATAA
Source organism: Anaeromassilibacillus sp. 1001302B_160321_C8 (assembly GCF_015554745.1). Classification (NCBI taxonomy): domain Bacteria; kingdom Bacillati; phylum Bacillota; class Clostridia; order Eubacteriales; family Acutalibacteraceae; genus Anaeromassilibacillus; species Anaeromassilibacillus sp. 1001302B_160321_C8. The sequence goes on from NZ_JADNJD010000008.1 coordinate 43,467, forward strand.
CGCGCTGGCAACCATCGCGGTTTGCCGTCACTTCGGCGTAACCGAGGAGAACATCCGGCGCGGTTTGAATGCGGTCAAGGTGAAAGGGCGTGTGGAGCCGGTCAAGGTGCCGGGAAATTATACGCTGTTGATCGATTATGCGCACAACGCCGTCAGCATGGAGAACATCCTGGAAACGCTGCGGGAATATCATCCAAACCGGCTGATCTGCCTGTTTGGAGCGGGCGGCAACCGGGCGCGCTCCCGCCGGTATGAAATGGGGGAGGTCAGCGGGCGGCTGGCGGACCTTTCCGTAGTGACCGCCGACAACTCCCGGTTTGAGGATGTCATGGACATTATCTCGGATATCGAAGTGGGGCTGCACAAAACAGACGGGAAGTATATCGTGATCCCGGACCGCAAAGAGGCCATCAAATATTGCATGGACCACGCGCAGGAGGGGGACATTATTGTCCTCGCTGGCAAGGGACATGAAGATTATCAGGAGATCAAAGGGGTCAAATACCATCTGGACGAACGGGAAGTCGTTGCGGACATTTTAAAAGAGGAAGGGTTGTCCTGAATTTGGAACGCCCTAGAACATCCAAGAGAAAAGGAGGCAGAACCATGAAGATGACGGTGGAAGAAATTCGTAGAGCCTGTGGAGGGAAACTTCTGTGTGGGGACCCGGAAGCGGTTGTGACTTCTGTGAGCACCGACAGCCGGAAAATAGAGCCCGGCGCACTGTTCGTCCCCATCAAAGGGGAACGGACCGATGCGCATGCATACATCACGGCGACATTTGCGGCCGGCGCGGTGGCAACCCTGACAGAAGAACATACGGAGATGGAGGATTCCCATGCTTGGATCCGGGTCCCCAATACCCTTTCCGCGTTGCAGCTGATCGCCACCGCATACCGCCAGCGGTTTTCAATCCCGGTGGTCGGCGTGACGGGAAGCGTCGGGAAGACGACGACGAAAGAGATGATCGCGCTTGCCCTTTCTGCGGAAAAGAAGGTTATGCGTACGGAAGGAAACCACAACAGCCAGGTCGGATTGCCGCTGACGATGTTCCGTCTGGAGCCGGAGCATGAGGTCGCTGTTGTGGAGATGGGGATGAGCGATTTTGGCGAAATGAGCCGTCTGGCGGAGATCGCAGCGCCCAATTGTGCGGTGATCACCAATATCGGGATTTCCCACATTCAGCAGCTTAAGACACAGCAGAACATCCTGGGGGAAAAGCTGCATATCATCGATCGTTTTCAGGAGGATTCTGTCTTGTTTTTGAACGGAGACGACCCCATGCTGGCGGGCTTGCGGGGAAAGCTCCGGGTAAAAACGCGGTACTTTGGGATGCAGCCATGGTGCGATGACCGCGCCGAACAGATCGCTTTCCACCCCAATGGGGTCCGGTTTGTCTTCCGAACAAATGGGATTGCACAGGAAGTGGATCTGCCCGTTTTGGGGCTGCACAATGTGACGAACGCACTGGCCAGCCTTGCGGTGGCACATTTCCTTGGAGTGGATTTGGAAAAAGCGGCTAAAGCCCTGCAGGAGTATCAGCCCCTTGCTATGCGGCAGCAGCTGCACCGCCATAAGGGGATCACGGTCATCGACGACTCGTACAATGCAAGCCCGGATGCACTCAAAAGCAGCTTGGATATGCTGGAAAACCTGCGGGAACAGGATGGGCGTTGCATTGCGGCCCTGGCGGATATGCTGGAGCTCGGTGCCCTGGAGCACCGCGCGCACTTTGAGGTGGGCGCTTACGCAGCCGGAACCGGCGTGGATGCATTGGTGACGGTTGGAACGCGTGCGGCGGCCATTGCAGAAGGGGCGCGTTCTGTCAAACCGGAAATTCCCTGCCATGTTTGCGCTTCCAATGAGGAAGCGGTAGAGGTCTTAAAGGGGCTTCTTCGCTGCGGGGATGTTGTTTTAGTAAAGGGGTCCCGCGGGATGCACACCGATGAAATTGTGAAAAAGCTCTTGGAATATCTTGGCTAAGGGATTTTGTCCCTATTGTTTTACCGCTGGTAACATTTTTGTTACTTTCTAGCTCGGAAAACCTGCGTAAAAGATGGATTCTTCCCGTCTTTTGCGCAGGTTTTTATATGTTTTTGAGGATTTTCTCCCTCCAACTGGTTACAATTTGTAATTTTTTTCATGAAAGGGCTTGTCATCCAGTATAATCTGTGCTATACTGTAACCAATTTGTTACAGATTGTAATTTGTATGTAAAAATTGTTACATACTCGAATAAAACGGACAAGCTGTTTCCGCGGGAAGCGGCAGAAAATTGGAGGGGTTACCATTGAATCGGATAAACCGGAAATTTTTGCTTTTCTTTACGTTGCTGTTTGCAGCGCTGACGATTACAGCATCGTTTGGACACAGTGTGACGGCGCAAGCAGCGGAGGAAAAAACCGGCGTGTGTTTGGTGGATCATGTCCTTTTAGCATATAAGAATGGCTGGAAATACCGCAGCGGTTGCTATGGACAGTTCGTGGGAAATAAGCGTGCGAGCGATTGTTCCGGTTTGATTAAATCCTACCTTTGGTGGCAGGGAGAGGGCCAGAATCCAAATCCGGGATCGATGTCGGTGGCTGGCAGCTCCGGTGCGATGCTCCAGAGTGCCGAGGTTTCCGGAGACATCAATTACAATGATCCTTCCTCTCTTCCGCGTATCCACGGCTTGATCCTCTATCAGCCTGGCCATGTAGGGGTTTATGTTGGAAACAATATGGCGATTGATAATCGAAGCTCCGGGGAAGATATGAAATATGAAGAGGTCTTCGGGCGTAGAAACATCAAGTGGACAAAGTGGTTTAAGCTTCCCCAGATTACATATCCGACGACGGGATGGGCTACATATGATGGGGACAAGTACTATTATGAAAACGGACAATATGTGATCAACACGATCCGCATTATTGATGGTATTTCTTATACATTCGGTGAAGACGGAAAGATTGTAGAGCAAAAGCCATATGTCGCTTCATAAAGGGAGGGAATAATCCTCTGCAAAGAGAATCTCTTTGCAGAGGATTATTTTGTTTTGCATTGTTTCAACAAAGTACCGGTTGTTTTTTTATCTTCCATTGTTTGAATCATATGTCAAAAATAGGTTTTCATAAAAATATGAATAAATTTTAAAAAAGGATTGCCCTAGTTTGTCCACTTTTGCAATTTTTTGTCGTTGTTAATAGATGTATCAATTTTAAAGGAGGCAGTTCCTATGTTTAAGAAATTCGCAGCCGTATTTTGCGCATTCTGCATGATTGCCAGCGTTGGTACCAACGCGATGGCCGTGGCAGAAGTGCAGCCCGATGAAGTAAGCGCGATTGAGATCCAGCCCCGCTACACTTACGCAGACTATGTAGACAGTTGGCTGGATGTCAGCGGAGGCACCGCTTATGTAGAGGCGGAAGCGGCAGGTAAGTCCAATGTAACCAGTATCCGTTTGACTGTTACGCTTCAAAAGAAGAGCGGCAGCAGCTGGTCGTCTGTCCGCAGCTGGACAGAGTCGGATTCCAGCGATTTTGTAAGCCTCTCCAAGGAGTTGTCCGTTTCTTCCGGAACGTATCGTGTGAGAGCAACAGCCGTCTTCAACGGTTCTGAAACGGTCACGGTTTATAGCAACACAGCACCGTAAGCTACCGATCTTTTATTTAAGACCGTCTAACGGATTTTGGATCAAAATAATTCCATGCGGATTGTTTTGATGGTGTCTTTCCAGCCGCGGGACTACAGTGGCTGGAAAGTGGGTTTCTGTTTTGTACCAGCGGAGCAAGCTCCGTAAAATCTTGCCTACATGCATTTACCAATACAACCAAACGAGAGGGCCGCCCTTCCCCGGGCGGTCCTAGTTTTTTGTCATAAATAATATAAAAAATACCGCTGTAGCGTTTTAACACTACAGCGGTATAGGTCTTTATGGGTGAATTTTTATCGATTGCCGATCATATAATTCAGGAACATGCTCTCATCTTCCGGATTTTCCACCTTCAACTCAGCGGAAACCTTGGAGCTTTTTGCTCCATCCAAGAGAGCCCGAACACCATACAACTGGCACAGCTTGCTTTTCAGGTTGAGGGTGTTTCCATCCTCTGTTACCAAATATACATTTCCTTGTGCTTTATCAAGAAGGTCAAGAAGCTTTTGAATATCGATGTCGTAAAGTTTCATAGTTACTCCCTCCAATGAATTTATAACTTGGGTCTATTATACCATGTAAACTACAGAATTACAATGTGAATGATAGACAAGATTCCAAAGGTTAATCCGCCATTATGTCTTAGTCCACCCACTTACTTTTGCGCAGCGGGACATCCAATAACGGCAAAACATTTCTTCATCTTCTTTGTCTTCAACGATAATTTCAGGAGAGATTTTGTTATCTTTTGAATCCTCGAGCAGCATCTTAATGCCATACAGCTGTGCCAGTTTGCTGTTCATTCCAAAAGAGACGCCCTCTCCCGTAACTAGATAAATGTTCCCTTTTGCATGTTCAAGCAGGTTCACAAATTCACCCACGCTAATGTCGTATAGTTTCATGTTTCCCTCCTTGTAGTTTACATAAAGGATTATATCATACATGTTGCATAATTGCAAGCCTAATTCTTTGTGCAATATTTAAAATCCTGTAAAAAATTGGTAAAGGAATTGTGTATTATTGAGAGATAGGCTCCCACTTGCACACTTTTGCTTCATTGGGTTAAAGTATGCGGGCAGCGCCAAGCATGCTACAGGATTCTTTCGATACGTTATCAAAAGGCGAGAAAAACGGGTAATCACATTCACTTCTTGTCCTTGTAGCACATAAGATGGAGTGGCGTTTTTTATAATCAGTAAAGGAGAGAGTTTTCATGCCATCAATTGTTTATACAGTAAGAGAGGGAGATACCCTTTGGAATATCGCAAAAGCTTATGGCACGACTGTCAACGATATCGCCCGATATAATGGAATTGTCGAAACCGATGTGATTTATCCTGGACAGAGACTGCGGATTTTTGTCCCGGAGGAGAGCACACCGAAATGGTATGTCGTCCGTCCCGGTGATACCTTGACAAAAATTGCGGAGAAGTTTGGGACAACAGTGCAACGCTTGATGTGGCTCAACGATATTTCCGACCCGAATCTGATCTATCCGAGGCAGAGGCTGCGGATCCGTCCGTAAGTGCTTTTACGGCGGCTAGACATAGAAAATCCCCGCTCCATAGATCCTGATGGGGCGGGGTTCTCCTTTAAGAGTTTTTAGAATACGGGTAAACCTTTTCACTTAGCGGTGTACGGCATTCGCCTACCGAGGCAGAGTTTTGGCTGTACAACATTACAATTTCCCACATATCACGGATGAACGTGCGGTACTCTTCCTCAGTAATTGGCTTTGGCCAGCTTAGGATCAACAGCTGATGCGGCGTACAACCCTTTTGATAGGAGGGATGAATATAATAATATCCGTTGTAGTGAAAGCCCAGCCGCTCGTAAAAGCTTTTTCTCCGAATGGATATGTCGTCGATCGGCGGGTCGATCTCTAAAACGATCTTTTGGTTCCGTTTGCAGAATTCTTCTAGGCACCGGGAACCGATACCGCTACCCCGTAGGCTAGGTTCAATGGCAAGATGCTCAATATATTGAAATCCGCTCAATTCCCAATAAAATATTAAGCCGCAAAACTGTTCCCCCTCCCAGATGGTTTCACAGAAAAACCTTGGGTCAGCTAGCGCACGGATGTGGTCATCCAGGGAACGCTGTTCCTTCTCTGGGAAACTCACCTGATATAGAGAAAATGCCTTTTGAAATATGTCGTCCTTTTGGTCCATGTGCCGGATAAATTTCATAATATTCTCGTCCCTTCTATGTTGATGGATTAATTTCTTCATATGGTTTTGGAGCAGACCATTTCCATTCTAGCATATGCCTTGTAAAAAGTCACGGTTCCATGTTTGAAAGGGGAGAGAATCCTTGGCCGTTTAAGAAAACTGGAAGAAAACGCCAATTGATATCAATTCAGAAAATCAGACACGGCGGCAGCCGCCTTGCTTTGCTAAACAGAGAAAAATTTACATATTGTTAATTAAATACTGATGGAGGATATAGTAGAATACTAACGAGTCCAATTTATAGAATTTCGAATGAAAATCGAAAAAACGCGGCGAGGTTCCCTTTGAAATTGGCACGTGGATAGCGGGCTTTGCTTGCAGGTAAAATGCCTATAAGGGGGTGGCCTTGTGTTTGGATATGTCCGGCCTCAGAAGTCTGAGTTACGTGTGCGCGAATATGAAGCATATCGGGCGGTTTATTGTTCGTTATGCCGGCAGCTTGGAAAGAGCTATGGGATGTTCGCAAGAATGACGCTCAGCTATGACTGTACCTTTTTCGCATTGTGGCTGATGGCGCTGCACAAGAAATGCTTGGGTTTTCGAGAAGGCCGTTGCGTGGTGAACCCTCTCAAGAAATGTGGAGCTTGTATAGGGGGGGGAGACGAACTCCGTCTGGCTTCTGCGTTATCGGTGATTATGGTTTACCAAAAGGTGCGGGATAATATTGCAGATGACCGTTTTTTAAAGCGTATGAAGTCCTACATGGTACTCCCGTTTGTCTCCCAAATGCGCAGGAAAGCCGCAAAGGACTATCCGGAGCTGGACAAGATCGTGGCCTTGGCGATGATGGAGCAGGCGGCTGCGGAACAAAATCCAGGGCAGAGTATTGACTTTTATGCAGAGCCGACCGCGAAGATGATGGAGCAGGTTTTCGCCTTTGGTGCGGCTGCCCCGGAACTGAGCCCCGAGGACCGTCTTGTGCGGCAGGCGGGGTATTTTTTAGGCCGCTGGGTCTATATTATAGATGCGGCGGACGATTTGGAAAAAGATTTATATGAAGGAGCATTTAACCCTTTTATCATTAAGGAGCAGTTGCAGCCCAACTGTCCGACGGAACGGCTGAAAGAAGTCAAAGAGGAAGCAAACCGGATTTTAAATGCGACGCTTTCCCAGCTGATCGCAGCAGTCAACTTGATGGACCTTGAGCAGCTCGGCGCGATTGTTTCCAATGTGATGTTTCTCGGCTTGCCGGAGATGCAGCGAGCAATCCTGTTTGAGAAGGAGAAAGAAAAGCATGTCTGACCCGTATAAAATTCTTGGGGTACCTCCCACTGCAACGGACGATGAGGTCAAAAGTGCTTACCGGGCACTGGCAAAAAAATATCATCCCGATAATTATGCCGGCAGCCCTGTTGCAGATCTCGCGGATGAGAAGATGAAGGAGATCAACCAAGCGTATGACACAATTATGGCCCAACGCAAAGGACGCACAACAAGTGGTGCGCAGCAGACGGGGTGGGGTTATACAGGATATTCCTCCTATGCCAATCCTAGGTCCGGTTTTAATGATGTGCGAAACTTGATTATGACCGGCCGGATTGCGGATGCAGAGCAGATTTTGAATGGTGTCCCTGCGGAAGGGCGCGATGCAGAATGGCATTTTCTGAAAGGGACCGTATTGTATAAACGCGGCTGGATGGAAGAGGCATACAATCATTTTTCAAGCGCCTGCCAGATGGACCCCAATAATATGGAGTACCGGGCGGCAATGAATCAGGCGATCAACCAACGCAATGGCGTTTACGGCGGATACAACCCGAATGTCCAGACCGTGGGTGGTTGTAGCTTTTGTGATATTTGCGCAACGGCAATTTGCTGTGATGCTTGTTGTAATCCGTATGGTGGGGGCGGCTGCTGTTGAGAAACAATACCATAAAGCTGGCGTTCAGCAGTATGCTGGCTGCATTGAGCACGGCGCTGATGTTTATGACCAATTTGTTTCCCGCTGCATCCTATACGCTTCCAGCGATCGCGGGGGCTTTGATGATGCTGACGGTGATCGAACTGGGCAAGAGATGGGCTTGGCCATCGTTTGTAGTGTCGGCTGTATTATCGTTTTTGGTGGTAGCCGATAAAGAGGCGGTCGCGATATTTGTCCTCTTTTTTGGATATTATCCCATTCTAAAAGCAAATTTCGAACAGCTCCCCAAGCGGTTGTTCAGGTGGCTTGCCAAGTTCCTTTTGTTCAATGTAGCGATGGTTGTGGAGTTTTTCCTCTCCATCCATTTGCTGGGCGTGCCGGAGGAAAGCTTTACGGTTTTTGGCGTGTATCTCCCTTGGGTCTTCCTGTTGGTCGGGAATGTGGCGTTTTTGCTGTACGATTATTGCCTTTCCTGCTTAGTCATCGTCTATTGCCAGCGGATGCATAAAAATGTACAACGGTGGCTTAGGCTGAAATAAAGCTTGATTTTTCAAAATTTTGGTCTTAATATAGAGTGGAACCGTTTTCGCCCTGTGGGCGGCGAAAACAGCTCCACTATTTTTTGCATGATTTGTGGAGGTTGCCGTCGTTTTCTGCATGCGATCGGGCGGCAAATCCGATAAAATACACCGCTCGGAGATGGGATTTGAAATGAATAACTTGTTGACCGCCAGAATTCAAAACAAAATGACCAGTTTTTCGAAAGGCCAGAGACTGATTGCAAAATATATACTGGAGCATTATGACAAGGTGGCGTTTATGACAGCTGCCCGCTTGGGTGCTACGGTTGGCGTGAGCGAATCGACCGTAGTGCGTTTTGCCACGGAGATCGGTTACACAGGATATCCGGAGCTGCAGCAGGCCATGCAGGAGATGATCCGGAACAAGCTTACCTCGGTCCAGCGCATGGAGGTTACGGCCAACCGCATCGGGGACAACGATATCCTCGACTCGGTATTCAACCAGGATATCGACATCATCCGGCGGACCATGGAAGAGACCTCCCATGAGAATTTCTATAAGGCGGCGGACGCGATCTCTTCCGCGCGGAAGATCTATATCTTGGGCGCGCGCAGCTCCTTGGCGCTGGCGACGTTCCTTTCGTATTACATGCACCTGCTGTTTGAGAATGTGCTTCTGGTGCAGTCTACCAGCGAGGGGGAAATCTTTGAACAGATGATCCGCATCGATGAAAACGATGTAGTGATCGGAATCAGCTTCCCGCGGTACTCCCGGAAAGCGGTCAAGGCGATGAATTTTGCCCGCAAGCGTGGGGCGAAGGTGGTTGCGATCACAGACAGCACCTTGTCCCCGTTGGCAGAACCTGCCGACTATCTGCTTTTGGCGCGCAGCGATATTGCCTCCATTGTCGATTCCTATTGCGCGCCGCTCAGCTTAATCAATGCCCTGATTGTCACCATTGCCCTGAAAAAGTCCAATGAGGTCAAAAAGGTCTTCCAGAACCTGGAGGACATCTGGGATGAATACGGAGTTTACGAAAAGGTGGATGAACACAAGAGTGAGCCAAACGTATGATGCGCTGGTGATCGGCGGCGGAGCGGCCGGGATGCTCGCCGCAGGGACGGCCGCGGCCCGTGGACTGCGGACCTGCCTGGTGGAAAAGAATGCACGGCCCGGCCGGAAATTGATGATTACCGGCAAGGGCCGCTGTAATGTAACAAACGATTGCGATGTACAGGAGCTGATCGCCTCGGTCCCCTCCAACGGGCGTTTTTTATACAGCGCGGCATCCGCGTTTCCCCCACGGGATGTGATGGCTTTCTTTGAAGCGCAAGGTCTCCCTCTCAAAGTGGAGCGGGGAAACCGCGTGTTTCCGACATCTGACCACGCGGTTGATGTCGTGGATACGTTGATCCGGTACATGAAGCGCAGTGGTGTGGAAATGCTAACCGGGGAAGCCAAACAACTGCTGTTGGAGGATGGCACGGTGCAGGGGGCGGAGCTGCAGGGCGGCGCACGCATTTTGGCCCGGAATGTGTTGGTTGCGTGCGGCGGTGTGTCGTATCCAGGGACGGGCTCCACGGGGGATGGCTATGCGTTTGCACGTCAGGCTGGCCATATCGTCACGCCGCTGCGCCCCTCGTTGGTGCCCTTGGTGGCCGCCGGGACGGACTGTCCGGAGATGATGGGACTGTCGCTGAAAAACACGGCGATCCATGTCTGGGACACGAAAAAAAAGAAAGAGATTTACCACGATTTTGGGGAGATGCTTTTCACGCATTTTGGCCTTTCCGGCCCGATGGTCCTGAGCGCCAGCGCGCACATGCGCGATATGGCGCCTGACCGGTACCGCGTGGTGGTGGACTTAAAGCCGGCGCTGCGCCCGGAACAGCTCGATGCGCGCCTCCAGCGCGACTTTGAAGCGAATAAGAACCGCGATTTTTCCAATGCGCTTTCTGCACTGTTGCCGCGCAAGATGATTCCCGTGATGGTGCGCCGTTCCGGTATTGCACCGGACACGAAGTGTAATCAGATCACCCGCGAGCAGCGGCGTGCTTTTGCGGAGCTTTTGAAGGCATATCCTGTGGAGATTACGGGATTCCGGCCGGTGGAAGAGGCGATTGTCACCTCCGGCGGCGTATCCGTGAAGGAGATCAACCCGAAGACCATGGAGTCCAAGCGTGTGGCGGGGTTGTACTTTGCCGGGGAAGTGATTGACGTAGACGCCTATACCGGCGGATTTAATTTGCAGATTGCTTTTTGTACCGGCCGCCTCGCGGCGAATTCCATGAGTTAGGGAGGATATACGATGATTGCAATTGCCATTGACGGCCCGGGCGGGGCTGGGAAAAGCACGATGGCCCGCGCTTTGGCCAAAGAGCTTGGATATATCTATGTGGATACCGGGGCGCTCTATCGGGCGATCGGCCTGTATATGAGGCGGAAAGGCATCCCCACGACCGACTTTGCGGCGGTTGCCGGAAATCTGGGAGGCGTGGAGGTCCGGTTGGCCTTCCGCGATGGGGAACAGCGCGTGTTCCTTGCGGAAGAAGATGTTTCCGACGCCATCCGTACGCAGGATATTTCGATTGCAGCTTCCAATGTCTCCGCTGTCCCGGAGGTGCGCGCTTTCCTGTTTGACTTGCAGCGGGATCTCGCAAAGAAAAACCATGTGGTTATGGATGGCCGGGACATCGGGACGGTTGTCCTCCCGAATGCACAGGTTAAGATTTTCTTGACGGCTTCTCCCGAAGAGCGCGCCCAGCGCCGCTATTTAGAGCTTCGGGAAAAAGGCTTAGAAGCCGAGTATGACCAGGTCCTGACGGAGCTCAAGCAGCGCGATTACGATGATTCCCATCGCGCGGTTGCGCCGCTTGTCCCGGCGGAAGACGCCATTATGGTAGACAGCACCGGCTTAACGCGGGAGCAGGCTTTCCAGCGCCTTTTGCGCACTGTTCAGGATAAGATTTCTTAAACGGCCGTTTTTCCAGCGAAGATGGCCAAAACAACACCGGGGTTTCCCGGAGATCGGTGGTTTGAAAATGAAGCGTACGCCTCTTTATGTATTTGCGAGGGCAATTGCGGCAAAGGTGACCTTTCCGTTTGTGCCCTATACCGTTAAGAATAAAGAACGGTTCCCGAAAGAGGGCAGGGTGGTGGTTTGCTGTAACCATTTGTCCAACTCCGACCCCGTGCGCTTATCCTGTTCCCAGAGACGGCAGATTTTTTATATGGCAAAGGCGGAACTTTTTCAATTTAAGCCCTTTGGATTTATTCTGAAAAAGTTGGGTGCTTTTCCTGTGCAGCGCGGCAAGGGGGATGTCGAGGCGATCGACGCCGCTGCGGAGCTGTTGCATGAGGAATGCGCCATAGGGGTATTCATCGAGGGAACACGTTCCAAGGACGGTGAGTTGGGAAAACCAAAAGCGGGTGCCGTGATGCTTGCCTACCAAAACCAGGCCCCGATCTTGCCGGTTTGTATCACGCCGGTCGGCAGTAAAAAGCCCCGGCTGTTTCACCGTACGATCATTTCCATTGGAGAACTTATTCCCTGCGAACAGCTGGGCATTCAAGAGGGTACCGGTGTGGAATTTCGGAATGCCAGCCGGTTGGTGATGGACAAGATCCGGGAATTGCGGGAGCGCGATTTGCGGGAGATGCAAAAATAATGTTTCTCTAAGAGCGTGAAGGCATGGGTACATAAATCGTAAGGGGGCCCGGCTATGTCTGTCTATCCATTTTGGAGGAAGCTTTTGGCGCCGGTCGGGAAATGGCTGTTCCGTCTGCAGATAGAGGGAACGGAGAATATCCCAAAGCAGGGACCGTTCATCCTTTGCAGCAACCACCGGTCGGTGCTCGATCCCTTTTTTATGGCGGTAGCGGTTCCCCGAACGATCCGTTTTATGGCAAAGTCCGAGCTTTTTGAGGATCACGGCCGCTTTGCGCGCTGGCTTTTGTACGTCTTTGGCGCATTTCCCGTGCGAAGGGACAAAGGGGATGCGGAGTCGGTGCGGACGGCGGTTCACATTTTGCAGGACGGCGGTGTGGTCGGGATTTTTCCGCAGGGCCGCTGTGTGTTCGATAATTCCCCTTTTCAGCCGAAGGCGGGCGCGGTGTTGGTGGCAGCGAAGGCGCAGGCCCCGATTTTGCCGGCCTGCATTTTTTTCAAGGGGCGTATCCGTCCTTTCAAACGCGTTGTAGTTCGGTTTGGGGAAGTCCTTTCGATACAGGCGCTCGACCTTGCGGACGGTTCGCTTCGACATGTACGCGGGGCGGCGGGGCGATTGGCAGAAAAAATTAACGGTTTGCTTGAAAGAAATTGAGCTTTTGCGTTGTATTATCAGTGATGGCGGGAGAGCGTTCCAAAAAGAAGTTTCTTTTTGGAAGGAAAACAGGCTTCTTTTGGGATCGCGCAGAGACGCCTTTTTCCCGTGAAAGGGTTCATAATTGGAGCGGGGCCGGGTAAACTTTTTGTAAGACCGGCCGGACAGGAGGACGGATTTTTGAAGGTAACCGTAGCAAAATCGGCCGGTTTCTGCTTTGGCGTGAACCGTGCGGTTCAGATGGTATTTGCATTGTTGGATGCGGGGAAACAGGTGTGTACCCTGGGCCCGATCATTCATAACCCGCAAACGCTGCAGGAGCTGGAATCCCGCGGCGTCCAAATCGTGGAATCACCGTCCCAGACGCCGCAGGGTGCGACCCTAGTCATCCGCTCGCATGGGGTATCGGAGGCTGTCCTAGAGGAGATCCACCGCTTAGGGATCGCTTATGTGGATGCCACCTGCCCTTTTGTAGCCAAGATTCATAAAATTGTTTCGGAGGCCTCTGCAAAGGGACAAACCGTGTTGATTGCGGGAAATGCCACCCATCCGGAGGTGGAAGGAATTCGGGGCCATTGCCAGTCCTGCTATGTTTTTAAAAATGCAAAAGATTTGGAAGATTTAACGAATAATTTTCCAGATTTAAAAAATAAACCGGCATGTTTTGTCGCACAGACGACTTTTAGCGTGGCGGAATGGGAAAATTGTTTGGAAATCATAAAAAAGGTATATACAAATGCCACAATTTTTGATACAATATGTAATGCTACTGCAAAGCGTCAATCTGAAGCGGTCGAATTGTCCGAGCATTGCGATGCGATGATCGTCATCGGCGGCAGGCAAAGTTCAAACACTGCGAAACTCCGCGATGTTTGTAGGCAGAACTGCACTACATATCTCATCGAAACAGCGGAGGAGCTTCCGCTGTCGGCTCTGAAGGGAGCCGCTTCCGTTGGCATTACTGCCGGTGCCTCAACACCGGCAAGCATTATAAAGGAGGTACTAGTTACCATGTCAGAAATTATTGAAAACGCAGGTGCGAATTCAACGGAGAATGCCGATACGAGCTTTGAGGAGATGCTTGAAGAATCCCTCAAAAGTTTAAATACAGATGAGAAGGTACACGGTGTGGTTGTCGGCATTGCCCCCAACGAGGTCTATGTAGATGTTGGGAGAAAGCAGGCCGGATTTATTCCGGTTGCCGAGCTGTCTGCTGACCCGAATGCAAAACCCGAAGATCTGGTAAAAATCGGCGACGAAATGGACCTCCTGATCATGCGCACCAACGATCAGGAAGGTACGATCATGCTTTCGAAGAAGCGTCTCGACGCAGCAAAGGGCTGGGAAACCGTCGCGGCTGCAGAGGAGAGCCAGGAGATTCTGACCGGTGTTGTAACCGAAGTGATTAAGGGCGGCGTGATCGCTGTGACCAACGGCGTGCGCGTGTTTATCCCCGCTTCCCAGGCAACGGCGTCCCGCAACGATCCTCTGGAGGATCTGCTGAAGAAGGAAGTCCGCTTCCGCATCATCGAGGTCAACCGCAACCGCCGCCGTGCGGTCGGTTCCATTCGTTCCGTCCTCAAGGACGAGCGCAAGGCTCTGGCGGACAAGTTCTGGGAGACCGCAGAGGTTGGCAAGGAGTACACCGGTGTTGTGAAGTCCCTGACCGCTTATGGCGCGTTTGTGGACCTGGGCGGCATCGACGGAATGATCCATATCTCCGAGCTGTCCTGGAGCAGAATTAAGCATCCGAGCGAGGTCGTCAATGTGGGCGACACCGTAAAGGTATACATCAAAGGTCTGGACCGCGAGAAGGGCAAGATTTCCCTGGGCTACAAGCGTGCAGAGGACAACCCGTGGGAGATCCTCAAGCGCGAGTATCCGGTCGGCACGGTTGCGGATGTCACCGTGGTTGGCATGACCACCTTCGGTGCGTTCGCAAGAATTATCCCGGGCATCGATGGCTTGATTCATATCTCTCAGATTGCGGATCACAGAATCGAGAAGCCGCAGGATGTGCTGAAGATCGGCGATGTGGTCAAGGCGAAGATCACCGACATCGACTTCGAGAAGAAGCGCGTCAGCCTTTCCATCCGTGCGTTGCTTGAGCCGGCGGCTGCTGAAGAAGAAGCGGCTGCTCCTGCACAGGAAGAAGCTCCGGCTGCGGATGCAGAATAAGTTTTTAAAATTTTTCGGGCACAGAGGGATGTTTTCCCCCTGTGCCTTTTTGTTTCTCTGAAATCAGAAAAAGTCTGCACAGCTTTTTTCCTTTTGCGTATGATGGAAAAGAAGCAAAAGGAGGGATGCGCCGTGAGACGATGGAGAAGAAGCAGGCCGCACCGCCACAGACGTGGCGGTTGGATTGGGAAGGCGGTGGCTATCGTGGCACTGTTGGGCGCAATCTTCCTGTTTTTGGATTGGAGATTGCATCCGGTCGTCGAATCCATGGTGACCAATCAGGCGCGGATCACCTCGGTGGAGGCGATTAACGGGGCGGTCATGGAGGAATTGACTGCAAATTCCGTCTCCTACACAGACTTGGTGGACATCGAGCGCGCAGAGTCCGGGCAGATTTTAGCGGTTACGACCGACATGAATCAGATGAACCAACTCAAAGCATCGATCTTGCAGAGAGTGCAGGAACAACTGGGGGAGCATTTGGACACCGGTGTGCCGTTGGGAACGCTGCTCGGCAGTGAACTTCTGCATGGGCGTGGGCCCAATATCCCTGTGCGACTGTCCCTTTCCGGCAATGTGACGGCGGATTTTGAGAGTACATTTGAATCGGCGGGGATTAACCAGACGAAACACCGCATCTGCCTGCGGGTGCATGCCAGTATCTATTCGTTTTTGCCGCCCGCCTACAATGGCACGACCGAGATTACAACCGATATCCCTGTGGCGGAAACGGTGATTATTGGGGAAGTCCCTCAGTTGATGGCGAATATTCAAGCATAAATTTTCCCAACATCCCTTTACGTGTATAGACTGGATGGAGTATAATCAAACTAATCGAAAACGGGCCGCCGGGCGGGATACGCCGGCGGCCTCTTTGACGGCGGGTGCGTGGAAAATGCTCGCGCAAAAGAAGGAGAAAAAGCCATGGAAGAACAAGCGGTAAAGCAGCAGATGCAAGAGTTGATCGCACAGATCAACTATCATAACCAAAAATACTATGTGGAGGACGCTCCGGAGATCGATGATTATGAATACGATATGCTGTACCGGCAATTGCAGCAGCTGGAAAACGACCATCCGGAGTGGATTCAACCCGATTCTCCCACCCAGCGCGTGGGCGGTGCGCCCTTGAACACCTTTGAAAAGGTGGAGCATGAGGTCCCTATGGAAAGCCTGCACGATTCCTTTTCCGAGGAAGAGCTGATGGACTTTGACCGCCGGGTGCGCGAGGTCGTGAGCGATCCGGTCTACATTGTGGAGCCAAAATTTGATGGGCTATCCGTTTCCCTGGAGTATCGCGACGGCCTCTTTGTGCGCGGTTCCACCCGCGGGGACGGCCTGGTGGGAGAGGATGTCACTGAAAATTTGCGGACGGTCCGGACCGTGCCTTTGAAGCTGAGCCGTCCGGTTCCGTATTTGGAGGTGCGCGGCGAGGTTTACATGTCGCATGAGAGCTTTTTCAAGTTGGCAGCGCGCCAGGAGCTCAACGATGAAAAGCCCTTTAAAAACCCGCGCAATGCGGCGGCGGGTTCTCTGCGTCAGAAGAATCCGCGGATCACCGCGACACGGACCTTGGACATCTTTGTATTCAATGTGCAGCAGGTCTATGGGGAAGAACTGCATTCCCACAAGCAATCGCTGGACTTTTTGAAGGAGCTAGGCTTCCCGGTGCCACCCTCTTACAAAGCTTGTCCTACCATGCAGGAGGTCATTGAAGAGGTACGCCGCATCGGGGAACTGCGCGGTTCCCTGGGATATTCCATCGACGGCGCTGTCGTAAAGGTGGACGACTTCTCGCAGCGTTCCCTTTTGGGGAGCACGGCAAAATTCCCCAAATGGGCAGAGGCGTTTAAATATCCGCCGGAGGAGAAGGAGACAAAGCTCCTGGAAATCGAAATCAATGTCGGGCGCACGGGCGTCTTGACGCCGACCGGGATCTTTGAGCCGGTCACGCTGGCAGGCACAACCGTCAGCCGCGCGACGCTGCACAACCAGGACTTCATCACAGAAAAAGACATCCGCATTGGGGACACGGTTGTCCTGCGCAAGGCGGGGGAGATTATCCCGGAGGTGGTCTCCGTGGCCGCGCACAACCCGGAGGCGGAGCCCTACCGTATCCCGGAGGTATGTCCCTCCTGCGGCGGGCCGGTCACCCGCGAAGAGGGCGAGGCCGCTATACGCTGCACAAATCCGGAGTGCCCCGCACAGCTGGTGCGCCACATGATCCATTTCAGCAGCCGTGACGCCATGGACATCGACGGGCTGGGCCCGGCGTTGATCGAACAGTTGGTGGAGCGCGAGCTGGTGGCTTCCCCGGCGGACCTTTACCGCCTGACCCAGCCGCAGCTACAGGAGCTGGAGCGCATGGGGGAGAAGTCCTCGCAAAATCTGCTGCAAGCCATTGAACGGAGCAAGGAAAACGACCTCTACCGGCTGGTTTACGCCTTGGGCATCCCGCACATCGGCCTGAAAGCTGCCAAACTGCTGGCCGCCCATTTTGGCAGTATGGATGCCATCTTCCAAGCGAGTGCGGAGGAGATTGCCGCGATTGACGGCTTCGGCGGCATCATGGCGGAGAGTATCCGGCAATTCTTCGATCTTTCCAGCACCGCGCACTTGATTGGGCGCCTGCGCGATGCGGGAGTGAACCTGCTGAGCAAGACCGTGGTGAACGATACCCGGTTTGCGGGAAAGACCTTTGTCCTAACGGGGACGCTCCCGACAATGACGCGCGCGGAGGCTTCGGCGGTGATCGAAAAGCTCGGCGGGAAAGTGAGCGGCAGCGTTTCGAAAAAGACCAGCTATGTCCTTGCGGGAGAGGAGGCCGGAAGCAAGCTGACAAAAGCACAGCAGCTCGGCGTTCCGATCCTCACAGAGGAGGAGTTCCTCCAGATGGTCGATTGACCGCGCATATTGCTTTATGCGGCTTGACTTGACAAAAAAACAAATCTTTTTTATACTGTAAACGTCAATTTTGAAAGTTAATCTGCGCTAACTTGCGGCGCGGAAATGAATGAGGAAAGTGGGAGCCAGATGAAAAAGCCATTTGTCACCAATGAACAATTGCAAAAAATTGTCGAAGAATATCCGACGCCGTTCCACCTGTATGACGAGAAGGGCATCCGCGAGCGTGCACGCAATCTCCAGAAGGCATTCGCATGGAACAAGGGCTTCAAGGAATATTTTGCGGTAAAGGCGACGCCGAATCCGTTCATTTTGAAGATTTTGCAGGAGGAGGGCTGCGGCGTCGATTGCTCCTCGCTGACCGAGCTGATGATGTCCGAAGCGTGCGGCTTCTCCGGAAGCGACATCATGTTTTCCTCCAACGACACGCCGGCTCAGGACTTCCAGTATGCGGCAAAGCTGCATGCGACGATCAACCTCGACGACTTCACCCACATCGACTTTTTGAACAGCCTGGTGGGGATCCCGGAGACGATCAGCTGCCGGTACAACCCGGGCGGGAAGTTTGCAATCAGCAATACGATCATGGACAACCCCGGCGATGCGAAGTACGGCTTTACCAAGGAGCAGATGATCGAAGGCTACAAGAAATTGCAGGGATTGGGTGCAAAGCATTTTGGCATCCACGCCTTCCTGGCCAGCAACACCACGACAAACGAATACTACCCCACCTTGGCGCGCATTTTGTTTGAGCTGGCGGTGGAGCTGAAAGAAAAGACAGGGGCCCATATTGCGTTTATCAACCTTTCCGGCGGCGTGGGAATCCCATATCGCCCGGAGCAGCAGGAAGTGGATATCCTGGCCGTGGGCGAGGGGGTACGCAAGGCGTATGAAGAGGTCTTGGTTCCCGCCGGAATGGGCGACGTGGCGATCTTTACAGAACTAGGCCGCTATATGCTTGGGCCGAACGGCTGCCTGGTGACGAAGGCCATCCATGAGAAGCACATCTACAAGGAGTACATCGGAGTGGACGCCTGTGCCGCCAATTTGATGCGCCCGGCGATGTACGGCGCGTATCACCACATCACGGTGATGGGCAAGGAAGACCAGCCCTGCGACCACCAGTATGATGTCACCGGGGGATTGTGCGAGAACAACGATAAGTTTGCCATCGACCGTATGCTGCCGAAGATTGACATGGGGGATCTGCTTGTTTTCCACGATACCGGGGCGCATGGTTTCTCGATGGGATACAATTACAACGGCAAGCTCCGCTCTGCGGAGGTCCTTCTGAAGGAGGATGGGACCACCCAATTGATCCGCCGCGCGGAAACGCCGAAGGACTATTTTGCCACCTTTGATTTTACGGGATTGTTCGACCAATATTGAGTTTGTCTTTCCAAATTTTATACGCATTGCAACTGCCCGCGGGTTTCTGCGGGCTTTTCTTTTTGAATATCAGTATAAATTTATTGAAAAACGATAAAAATATATTGCAAAACGATTTCAAGCGTGCTAGAATAGAAGCAGAAAAACAAAGGAGGAACCGCGATGTGGACGAAATCCAAATCTCTTATGTTGTCCATCTTCTGCACCAGGCTGTTTTTGGTATTGTTGGTGGCTGGGGTGATCTTTGCCCCGCAGATCGTGGCCTGGTACTTTGGGGAATCGCCGGACGCACAAGCCATCCATCTGGCGTTCCGGATTACGATTTACTGCTGTGCGGTACCCGGCCTATTTCTGCTTCTGTGTTTACACCGCCTTTTGCGCAATCTTCGCCGGGAGAGGGTGTTTGAGCAGGAGAACGTCACGCTGCTGCGGGCAATTTCCTGGCTGTGCATTGCAGTGGGGGTGGTGACCCTGGTTTCCGGCTTTTATTACACGTCGTTTTTTCTGGTGGCGGCTGCGGCGGCCTTCTGCGGGCTGATTGTGCGGGTGGTCAAGAATGTATTTGAACAGGCCATTGAGATTAAGACGGAAAACGATTACACCATTTGACGCCCACGGGCGATGAAAGGAAGAGCGACATGCCGATTGTTGTCAATCTGGACGTCATGATGGCCAAGCGGAAGATTTCGGCGGGAGAGTTGGCGGAGAAGGTCGGGATCACCCCCGCAAACCTGTCGATCTTGAAAAACAACAAGGCCAAGGCGATCCGGTTTTCAACCCTGGAAGCGATCTGCCGCGCGCTGGACTGCCAGCCGGCGGATCTTCTGGAATATCGAGAATCTTAAGAAACATACGGAAAGGAGCATCGAACAAATGCATATGGAACCGAATCATGAGGGCGCGGCAAGCGTACCCCAAACCACTGGTGCGTCCATTTTGCCGGCGGAACGCGTCTATCAGGACCCTTCGGCGCCTGCCGGCCTCAAGGACAAAAAAGAACCGTCGATTCCCTTCACAGGGGTGGATGCCTGCTTTGCGATCCTGGCACTGGTGTGCGGATATCTCTTTGTCTGGCTGGTAAACCCACTGGCGCTCTTAGCGCCGTATTCCCTCGGCGTAGGCGTTACAATCTTCGCCGCCTGTTTCTATACGACGGCCTTACTCTACATGCGGAAACAGAAGATCTCGCCGCCCAAGAGCAGCTATGGCTGGTTGGGGCTTTCCATGGTCTCCGCACTCTACTTTGCGCTGTTCTCAAATGGAGTGCTGAAATTTTTCAACCTGTTCTTTTGCATGATCGTGACTGTGTATTGGATTGCAGCGGCGTGCGGCTCCCGGCTGGAACCCTCCCTCGGTCGGTTTGTTGTGCCGGACCTGCTGGATCAATTGTTTCGGATTCCCTTTTCCAATTTTACTTGCGGCCCCAAGATTTTGCGCGGTGCAGCGGGCAAAAGCCGCCGGAGCAAAAATGCGCTGGCGGCTGTCTTGGGCATTTTGGTGGCGATCCCCCTCGTCATGGTTGTGGGGACGCTGCTGACAAGGGCGGACCAAACCTTTGCGCGGATGGTGCAGGAAATGACCGCGGAATTCGGGGAACGGTTGCTGGAGTTCCTGCTGCGGCTGCTTCCGGCGGCGCTGGTGGGATGCTATTTCTTTGGAATGTTCTACGGAAACCTGCAAAAGCGCTTCGTAGCGGTCCGCGGGAAAGAAGATGTGGAAAAAGCCCGTGAGAAGCGCCGCAAGCTGCCGCCCGCGATGACGGTCACGGTCCTGGCGCTGCTCACCGGAGTTTACCTCCTGTTCTTTGGCGCACAGGCAGCCACCCTGTTTTCTGCATTTGCGGGCGTGCGTCCGGAGGGGCTTACCTATGCCGAATATGCCCGCCAGGGTTTTTTTGAGCTCTGCGGGGTGGCGATGATCAATCTGGCGGTGTTGGGAGGCGTGCGCCTGTTCACCGTGAAAAAGGGAGAAACACCGGTGCGCCCGCTGGTCGTGTTCTCGGTATTGCTCTCCGCGGAAACCCTTCTGTTGATTGTGACGGCTCTGAGCAAGATGGTCTTATACATCCAACAGTATGGATTGACCCTCCTGCGCGTGTACACCAGCTGGTTTATGGTTCTGCTGTTCATCGTTTTTGCCATCGTGATCGTCGCGCAATTTCGCAGAGTTAATCTGGCCAAGGCATTGGTGCTCGCCTTTTCCATCTGCTTTTTGCTCCTGTGCTACAGCAATGTGGACGGCCTGATTGCACGGTACAACATCGGCCGCTATCAGGCGGGGACACTGGATTCGGTGGACCTCGAAGCCCTATATGCCACGCCGGAAGCCTCCCTGCCCTATGTCAAGGAGCTCTACCAGGAGACGGACGACCCGGCCTTGCGCGCTGAGATCCGCAACTATTGGGGCGGTTTTGGGCAGTACGACGTCCCGTTCCACGAACAGAATTTGGAGCATTTTCTAGCACAAGAAAACACGATTTAACCAAAATGGCATTGTTTGCCGGGCCTTCCCAAGATATAATGAAAGAAAACATGGAAATGGGAAGGGTATAGGATGGAACAGGAATCTCTTGGACGGCGGTGCGCGGCGCTGTTTGTCACCTTTTTGAAGATCGGCGCGTTTACCTTTGGGGGAGGCTATGCTATGATCCCGCTGATCCAACGGGAGACGATTGAGTCGCGCCATTGGATTGACGATCAGGATCTGCTGGATATGTTAGCGATTGCAGAGTCAACGCCGGGGACCATTGCGGTCAATTCCGCTACGTTTGTCGGTTACCGTGTGGCGGGGTTCTTAGGGGCCCTTTTTGCCACGATCGGTGTGGTGCTGCCTTCTTTTCTGGTCATCCTGCTCTTGGCAGGGGTCTTGGAACAGTTTAAGGAGCTGAAATATGTCAGCTATGCCTTTGAAGGTGTTCGCGCCGGGGTAGCTGTGCTGATTATAAACGCGGTTTTTAAATTGTCCAAACAATGCCCGAAGAATGTGTTTGCGATCGTGGTGGCAGCAGCGGCCTTTATCTTGGTGGCACTGTTCAGCCTGAACGTGATTGTTGTGATTATATGCGCTGCGGTTGCCGGGATTGCCTTTCAGCTTTGGCAAAAGCGGAAAGGGGGAGAGGCGCCGTGATCTTGCTGCATCTGTTCCTAACGTTCTTTAAAATCGGGCTTTTCACCATCGGCGGCGGATATGCGATGATCCCGCTGATTCAGGAGGAGGTCCTACAGAACCACTGGCTGAGCTTCACGGATCTGATCGACTTTATTGCGGTGAGCGAATCCACACCAGGGCCGTTTGCGGTGAATATCGCAACGTATATCGGTGCGGAGACGGCGGGGATTTTGGGAGCGGTCTGCGCGACGGCCGGTGTCGTGCTGCCGTCCTTTCTCATCATCCTGCTGGTGGCAAAGTGGTTCTTGTCCATGCAGGAAAACCACTTTGTCCAGGGGGCGCTGTATGGTCTGCGGCCCGCCGTAGTGGGGTTGATCGCGGCGGCGGCATTTTCCGTCTGTACGACCAGCTTCTTTCCAGAAGGAAGTTTCACTGCGGTCAATTGGATTGGTGTCTGCATTTTTGCATTGGCGCTGGCACTGTTGCTCTGGAAAAAGCCGCACCCGATCCTGTTGATCCTATTCTCAGCAGGACTGGGGATTGTATTTTGTACCATACAGGAGCGATTCATCGCTTGAATAACAGAAAAAGGCCGTCCCGGAGCTCCGTTTGGATACGCCGGGACGGCTTTTTTTGTAAAGAAGATGGGGAAAACCTTCGAGAAAATTAGAGCTTTTGTACAGAAAAGCAGGTGGAAAGTTTGTATCTACATAAAAAAACAAAAAAGTCAAGGTAAAACCACAAATTACCTTGACAAACACTATATATTGTTATAAAATATTAAACTGCATCATCATGGAAAGATATACGCATATCCATGCTTGCTTATCATATCACAACTCCCCCAAAAAGGCAAGCCCCTCTTGCAAGAGAGTTGTGTTTCCCATTATAGATGCCACAATCAGGATGGTAAATTTTTGAATGGAGTGATTGAGCCAATGGTGAATGTCAAACCGGTACAGGTCGGCAAAAATGTCCGCATGAGCTTCTCGCGCATTGACGAAGTGCTGGATATGCCCAATCTGATCGAGGTCCAGAAAAATTCCTATAAGTGGTTCCTGGACGAAGGCTTAAAGGAAGTTTTTAAAGACGTCTCAGGGATTACGGACTATACGGGCAATCTGGTCCTCGATTTTGTGGACTACAAACTGGATGTCGACAAGCCGAACTATAGCGTGGAAGAGTGCAAGGAGCGCGACGCCACCTATGCGGCTGCACTCCGGGTGACCGCCCGCCTCTTGAACAAGGAGAGTGGAGAGATCAAGGAATCCGAGGTCTTTATGGGCGATTTCCCGCTGATGACGGAAAGCGGCACCTTTGTGATCAATGGCGCGGAGCGCGTCATCGTATCCCAGTTGGTTCGTTCTCCCGGCGTCTATTACAAGATGGAGTATGACAAGACCGGCAAGGAATTGTTCAGCTCCACCGTTATTCCGAACCGCGGCGCGTGGCTGGAATACGAAAACGACGCCAATGATGTGTTCTATGTCCGCATCGATAAGAACCGCAAGATCCCCGTGACAGTCTTTATCCGCGCTCTGGGTTTGGGCAGTGACGAGGAGATCCGCGAGTACTTCGGCGACGACGACCGCATCAACGCAACCATCGAAAAGGACCCCTGCAAGAACATGGAAGAGGCGCTCTTCGAAGTCTATCGGAAGCTGCGCCCGAGCGAGCCCCCCACCATTGAGAGCGCACAGTCCCACATCAACGGCCTGTTCTTTGACGCGCGCCGTTACGACCTCTCCCGCGTGGGCCGCTACAAATACAACAAAAAATTGAACCTTGCGGGCCGCATCACCGGACAGCAGCTCTCCCGCCCGATCGTCAACCCGCTCACCGGCGAGCTGATGGCGGAAGAGGGCCAAGTCGTTTCCCGTGAGCTGGCAAAAGAGATCGACGACGCCGGCGTCAGCGTGGCCTATGTCACCGTGAACGAGCGCGAGGTCAAGGTCATCTCCAACGGCATGGTGGATATTCAGAAGTTCGTGAATTTTGATGCAGCTGCGGAGTGCGACATCAACGAGCGCGTTCGTTTCAGCGTCTTGGCGGAGATTCTCGGCGAGTGCGGAGACGACGAGGAAGCGCTCAAGGACGCGGTCCGTTCCCGCAAGGACGAACTGATCCCCAAGCACATCATCATCGACGACATTTTCTCGTCCATCAACTATATGAACTGCCTGGCGGTTGGGCTGGGCACGGTCGACGACATCGACCATCTGGGAAACCGCCGCATCCGCTCGGTGGGCGAATTGCTGCAGAACCAGTTCCGTATTGGTTTTTCCCGTTTGGAGCGTGTTATTCGCGAGCGCATGACCCTGCAGGCGCAGGACCTGGAGGTCCTGACCCCGCATTCGCTCATCAACATCCGTCCCGTGGTGGCTGCGATCAAGGAATTCTTTGGCTCTTCGCCGTTGTCCCAGTTTATGGATCAGACCAACCCGCTGGCGGAGCTGACGCATAAGCGCCGTCTTTCCGCGTTGGGTCCTGGCGGCCTTTCCAGAGACCGCGCCGGATTCGAAGTTCGCGACGTACACTACAGCCACTATGGGCGCATGTGCCCAATTGAGACGCCGGAAGGTCCGAACATCGGCTTGATCTCCTATCTGGCCACCTTTGCCCGGATCAACCAGTATGGCTTCATCGAGGCGCCTTACCGCCGGGTGGACAAGGAGACGGGCATCGTCACCAACGAAGTGGTCTACATGACCGCCGACATGGAGGACGAATACATCGTTGCGCAGGCAAACGAACCGCTGGATGAAAACGGGCGCTTCCTGCATACAAAGGTCAATGCCCGTTCCCGCGACGAGTTCGTCGAAGTGGAGCGCGAGCGTGCGGACTTTATGGACGTGTCTCCGCGGATGGTTGTTTCCGTGGCAACGGCAATGATCCCCTTCCTGGAGAACGACGACGCAAACCGTGCACTGATGGGTTCCAACATGCAGCGGCAGGCGGTTCCGCTGCTCAAGACGGAATCCCCGATCGTGGGCACCGGTATGGAATATAAGGCGGGCGTTGACTCCGGCGTTTGCGTGCTGGCAAAGCACGCCGGCGTGGTGCGCAGCGTCAGTGCGGATGAAGTCCGCGTGACACGCGACGACGGCGAGATCGATACCTACCACATCATCAAGTTTATGCGCTCCAACCAGGGAACATGTGTCAATCAGGTTCCGGTGGTCAGCGTAGGCGACCGCGTCCAGGAGGGCGACGTCATCGCAGACGGGCCGGCGACCAAGGACGGCGAGATCAGCCTCGGCAAAAATGCCCTGATCGGATTCATGACCTGGGAAGGTTACAACTACGAGGACGCGGTTCTGATCAGTGAGAAGATCGTCCGCGACGACGTCTATACGTCCATCCACATTGAAGAATACGAGACCGAGGCCCGCGATACAAAGCTCGGGCCGGAGGAGATCACCAGAGATATTCCGAACGTCAATGAAGACCTCCTGCGCGACCTCGACGAAAGCGGTATCATCCGCGTGGGCGCAGAAGTGCGTGCGGGCGATATCCTGGTCGGCAAGGTTACGCCGAAGGGCGAAACGGAGCTGACTGCGGAAGAGCGCCTGCTGCGCGCGATCTTTGGCGAAAAAGCCCGCGAAGTGCGCGATACTTCTCTGCGCGTGCCCCACGGCGAATACGGCATCGTGGTCGATGTCAAGGTCTTTACCCGTGAGAACAGCCACGACGAGTTGAGCCCCGGCGTCAACAAGGTTGTGCGCTGCTATATTGCCCAGAAGAGAAAGATCTCCGTCGGCGATAAGATGGCGGGCCGTCACGGAAACAAGGGCGTTGTGTCCCGCATCCTGCCGGTGGAGGATATGCCGTTCCTGCCGGATGGCACGCCGCTCGATATTGTGTTGAACCCCCTGGGCGTTCCGTCCCGTATGAACATCGGTCAGGTTTTGGAGGTACACCTCGGCATGGCGGCCAAGGCGTTGGGCTGGAAGATCATGACGCCGGTTTTCGACGGCGCACATGAGGACGACATCCGCGAGTGCTTTAAGCAGGCGGGGATGCGTGAGGACGGCAAGATCATGCTGAAGGACGGCCGTACAGGTGAATATTTCGACAACCCGGTCACAGTCGGCTATATGTATTACCTTAAGCTGCATCACCTGGTTGACGATAAGATTCACGCGCGTTCCACGGGCCCGTATTCGCTCGTTACGCAGCAGCCGTTGGGCGGCAAGGCGCAGTTCGGCGGCCAGCGCTTCGGCGAGATGGAAGTTTGGGCGCTGGAGGCATACGGCGCTGCTTATACCCTTCAGGAGATTCTGACGGTCAAGTCGGACGACGTGGTCGGCCGCGTCAAGACCTACGAGGCGATTGTGAAGGGACAGAATATCCCGAAGCCGGGTGTTCCGGAGTCCTTCAAGGTCTTGATCAAGGAATTGCAGTCCTTGGGACTGGACGTCAAGGTGCTTGACAAGAACAACGAAGAGATCGATCTCAAGCAGAACTTCGACGACGATGACGACATGGGCTTCACCCCCTCGGACGATCTGTTCGACGAGCCGACCGTGGAGGATGGAGAACTGGACGGTTATTCGACGGAAGAACATGAGGACGACGACCTCTTCGGCGGGGACGATTTCCCGTCCGATGGGGACGACGACCTCTTTGAAAAGGAGGAACCCTTTGACATTTCTTCTGATGTAGACGGCGAGCAGGAATAAAGAGAAGGGGGTCACAAAATGGAATTCAACGAATTTGAATCAATAAAAATCGGGCTGGCTTCGCCGGATAAGATCCGGGAGTGGTCTTATGGCGAGGTCAAGAAGCCGGAGACGATTAACTATCGTACCCTAAAGCCGGAGCGCGACGGCCTCTTCTGCGAACGCATTTTTGGACCGCAGAAGGACTGGGAGTGCCATTGCGGAAAGTATAAGCGCATCCGCTATAAGGGCAAGATCTGCGACCGCTGCGGCGTAGAAGTCACGCGGTCCAAGGTCCGCCGCGAGCGTATGGGCCACATTGAGTTGGCAGCGCCCGTATCGCACATCTGGTACTTTAAAGGAATCCCCTCCCGTATGGGTTTGATTCTGGATATATCCCCCCGTATGCTGGAAAAGGTGCTCTACTTTGCCCTGTATATCGTCACAGATCCCGGCAATGTCCGGGAATTGCAGAAGAAGCAGCTCCTGACGGAGAAAGAGTACCGCGATCTGCGGGAAAAGTATGAGGATGACTTCCAGGCCAGCATGGGCGCGGAGGCGATCAAGACCCTGCTGGAAGAGATCGACCTGGAGAAGGAGTCCACAGAACTCAAGGACGAATTGGCGACGGCTTCCGGCCAGAAGCGTGTGCGCATTTTGAAGCGCCTGGAGGTTGTGGAGGCGTTCCGTCTCTCCGGCAACCGCCCGGAGTGGATGATCCTCGACGTGGTACCGGTTATTCCGCCGGACATCCGCCCGATGGTCCAGCTCGACGGCGGCCGCTTTGCCACCTCCGACCTGAACGACCTCTATCGCCGTGTTATCAACCGCAACAACCGCTTGAAGCGCCTGTTGGAACTCGGTGCGCCGGATATCATTGTCCGCAACGAAAAGCGCATGCTGCAGGAGGCGGTTGACGCTTTGATCGACAACGGCCGCCGCGGCCGTCCTGTGACGGGCCCGAACAACCGCCCGTTGAAGTCCCTCTCCGACATGCTGAAGGGCAAGCAGGGACGTTTCCGCCAGAACCTGTTGGGCAAGCGCGTGGACTACTCCGGCCGTTCGGTTATCGTGGTTGGGCCGGAATTGAAGATGTACCAGTGCGGCCTGCCGAAGGAGATGGCGCTGGAGCTGTTCAAGCCCTTTGTGATGAAGCGCTTGGTGGAAACCGGCGCCGCTGGCAACATCAAGGCGGCAAGAAAGGCGGTCGAGCGCGCAAAGCCAGAGGTGTGGGATGCGCTGGAAATCGTCATCAAGAACCACCCGGTGTTGCTCAACCGTGCGCCGACGCTGCATAGACTGGGCATCCAGGCGTTCGAACCGGTCCTGGTGGAAGGCCGCGCCCTGAAGCTCCATCCGCTGGCATGTACGGCGTATAACGCGGACTTCGACGGCGACCAGATGGCTGTGCACGTTCCGCTGTCCTCCGAAGCGCAGGCGGAGGCCCGCTTCCTGATGCTGGCGGCTGGCAACCTGCTCAAGCCTTCCGACGGACGTCCGGTGACGGTTCCGACGCAGGACATGGTCCTGGGTTCCTATTACCTCACCTTGGAAAAGGACGGCGAGCCGGGCGAAGGTAAAGTCTTCCGCGACTTCGACGAGGCGATTATGGCATATGATGCGCATATCGTCGGCCTGCACGCGAAGATCAAGGTCCGCCGCACCATGGAGATCGACGGCAAGATGGTTTCCCGCCTGGTGGATACCACGGTGGGACGCATGATCTTTAACCGCCCGATCCCACAGGACCTCGGCTTTGTGGACCGCTCCGATCCGGAGAACCGCTTTAAGTTTGAGATTGAATTCCTGGTTGGCAAGAAGCAGCTGGGAAAGATTATTGATAAATGCATCAAGGTACACGGCGTTCCGAAGACCTCGGAAGTGCTGGACGCGGTGAAGGCGCAGGGATATAAATATTCCACCAAGAGCGCCATCACAGTTGCTGTCTGCGATGCAACGATCCCGCCGCAGAAAAAGGAGATCATCTCCGAGGCGGAAAAGAAGATCGACCTGGTCACCGATCAGTTTAAGAACGGTTTGCTTTCCGACAGCGAGCGTTACAACGCCGTACTGAAGACTTGGGAAAAGGCGACCAACGATGTAACCGACGCCCTGCAGAAGGGCTTGGACCGCTACAACCCGATTTTCATGATGGCGGATTCCGGCGCTCGTGGTTCCATGAGCCAGATCCGTCAGCTCGCGGGCATGCGCGGCCTGATTGCAAACACCTCCGGTAAGACGATCGAGATCCCGATTCGTGCAAACTACCGTGAAGGCTTGAACATTTTGGAATACTTCATTTCCTCCCGTGGCGCCAGAAAGGGCTTGGCAGATACCGCTCTGCGTACAGCGGACTCCGGTTACCTGACCCGCCGTCTGGTTGACGTCTCGCAGGATGTCATCATCCGCGAAGAGGACTGCGGTGCAACCGACGGCCTGGAGGTCTTCGATATTAAGGAAGGCAAGGAGTCCATCGAGTCCCTGCACGAGCGTTTGATCGGGCGTTACCTGGTGGAAGACTTTGTCGATCCGGAGACGGGTGCCGTGCTTGTTTCCAAGGACAAGATGATGGACGACAACGATGCGGACATCATTGTTGGGCACGGCGTGGAGCGCATCAAGGTGCGTTCGATCCTGAATTGCCGCGCGCGCCACGGCGTCTGCAAGAAGTGCTACGGCGCAAACCTGGCAAACGGCCAGCCGGTCACGGTCGGCGAGGCGGTCGGCATCATCGCGGCCCAGTCCATCGGCGAGCCTGGTACGCAGTTGACCATGAGAACGTTCCACACCGGCGGCGTCGCCAGCGCAGAGGATATTACACAGGGTCTTCCCCGCGTCGAAGAGCTGTTCGAAGGCCGCAAACCGAAGCATTTGGCCATTATCAGTGAGATTGGCGGCCGGGTGACGTTTGAGGACATCAAGAAAAACCGCCATGTGGTCGTGACCGATCAGGAGAGCGGCGAGAGCAAGTCCTACCTGATCCCGTTCGGCTCCCGGATCATCGTCAACGAAGGCGATGTGATCGAAAAGGGAACCCGGATCACCGAAGGTTCGGTCAACCCGCACGATGTGTTGGCCATCAGCGGCACGCATGCCGTGCAGGATTACTTGATCGAAGAAGTGCAGCGTGTTTACCGGATGCAGGGCGTTGACATCAACGACAAGCACATCGAGGTCATCGTGCGTCAGATGATGAAGAAAGTCAAGGTCGAAGATCCGGGCGATACAAAGCTGCTGCCCAGCTCTTTGGTGGAAAAAACCGAGTTTGAAGTGGAGAATCAGATTGTCCGCGAGCGCATTGCCGCCGGAGAGACCGATCTCCGCGAAGCGACCTGTTCGCCGACGCTGCTCGGTATCACAAAGGCGTCTTTGGCAACCGATTCCTTCCTCTCCGCAGCTTCCTTCCAGGAGACGACCCGCGTGCTCACCGATGCTGCAATCAAGGGCAAGGTGGACCCGCTGCTCGGCTTGAAGGAAAACGTCATCATCGGCAAGCTGGTCCCGGCCGGTACGGGCATGAAATGCTACAGTGGCGTCGAGATTCAGCATGAAGGTGAGGACTTGACAAATCAGGCCATTTAGCGCTATAATATTCAATTGTAACGGTGGGCTGGAGAAGATTCTTCCAAATGCTACAGTTTGTGGAAAGGATGAATAAAATCCGCAGGAAATGCTGGGGAAATTCAGCATATTTTGCCCCCGTGTTGTGAAGTTTATAAAAATTTATCCTGTTCCAGGAATTCCTTTTCTGGAACAGGATAAAATTGTGTTTAATCCCTTTTTATTTGGTGTTTAGCGGTTTTCCGCTTAACATATATTAACTTTTATGTGAGGAGGTGTCGTATGCCAACATTTAACCAGTTAGTTCATACTGGCCGTGAGGTAAGCGAAAAGAAGGCGAAGGCTCCTGCACTTTTGAAGGGTTGGAACTCCAAGAAGCGCATTGCGATCGATCAGGATTCCCCGCAAAAGCGTGGTGTTTGCACGTCTGTTAAGACGGCTACCCCGAAGAAGCCGAATTCCGCACTTCGTAAGATTGCCAGAGTAAGGCTCTCCAACGGAATCGAAGTCAGTGCGTATATCCCTGGCGTGGGCCACAACCTGCAGGAGCACAGCGTCGTGATGATCCGCGGCGGCCGTGTTAAGGACCTGCCTGGCGTTCGTTATCACATTATCCGCGGTACGCTGGATGCGCAGGGCGTTGCCAAGCGTATGCAGGCTCGTTCCAAGTATGGTGCGAAGCGTCCGAAGGCTGGTAAGGCTACAAAGTAAGCCGGCCCCCACACTCTAATTTGACAATATCCGAACGGCTGCATGTAAAACATGAATGACAATGCAGCGGCGTTTTATATAGATTTTCTATAGCGGACGCCTCTGTATTGGCCAACGGGAGTTTGTCGCTTTCGAGTACCTATGATATCATTCTGTGAAGGAGGGAAGTAAAGTGCCAAGAAGAGGAAATATCGCAAAACGTGATGTTTTGCCCGATCCGCTTTACAATTCGAAGCTTGTAACTCGTCTGATTAACAATGTCATGTACGACGGCAAGAAGGGCGTTGCCCAGAAGATTGTCTATGGTGCATTCGACATTATCCGTGAAAAGACCGGCAAAGAGCCGCTGGAGGTCTTTGAGCAGGCGATGGAAAATGTCATGCCGCAGCTCGAAGTCAAGGCCCGCCGTGTTGGCGGCGCTACCTATCAGGTGCCGATGGAGGTCCGTCCAGAGAGAAGACAGACCCTGGGCCTGCGCTGGATGACCAACTATTCCAGACTCAGATCTGAAAAGACCATGAAGGAGAGACTTGCTGGCGAGATCCTTGATGCTGTTAATGGTGCTGGCGGTGCTGCCAAGAAGCGCGATGATACGCACAAGATGGCAGAGGCTAACAGAGCTTTCGCACATTACAGATGGTAATCGGCGCAAGCTGTCAACTATTCTCAGAACTTTAAGGAGGAAACTATGCCAAGGCAGGTATCACTCGAAATGACCCGCAATATCGGTATCATGGCGCACATCGATGCCGGTAAAACAACGACGACAGAACGTATTCTGTACTATACGGGTGTTAACCATAAGATCGGCGAGACGCACGATGGCGCTGCGACGATGGACTGGATGGCGCAGGAGCAGGAGAGAGGCATCACCATTACCTCCGCTGCAACAACCTGCTTCTGGAAGGGCCACCGTATCAACATCATCGACACCCCCGGCCACGTGGATTTCACCGTAGAAGTGGAACGTTCCCTGCGCGTTTTGGACGGTTCGGTAACCGTTTTCTGTGCAAAGGGCGGTGTTGAGCCCCAGTCCGAAACCGTTTGGCGTCAGGCGGAAGAATACCATGTTCCGCGTATGGCGTACGTCAATAAGATGGACATCATGGGCGCTGATTTTTATAATGTCGTCAAAATGATGAAGGAACGCCTCAAGTGCAACGCCGTTCCGATTCAGCTTCCGATCGGCAGTGAAGATACCTTCCGTGGGATCATCGACCTGATCGATATGAAGGCCGACGTCTACTATGACGACATGGGAAAAGATATGCGCGTCGAGGATATTCCGGAGGATATGCGTGATATCGCTGAGGAATATCACAATGCACTGCTTGAGCATGTCGCTGAGCAGGACGACGAGCTCATGGAGAAATACCTCTCTGGTGAAGAGCTCACGAAGGAAGAGATCGTCCGTACGATCCGTAAGTCCACGATTGCCAACACCATGGTGCCGGTAACCTGTGGTACTTCCTACAAGAACAAGGGCGTGCAGAAGCTCCTGGATGCAATTGTCGATTATATGCCGGCCCCGACCGACATCCCCGCAATCCGTGGTACAAACCCGGAGACCGGCGAGGAAGAAGACCGCCATGCATCCGACAGCGAGCCGTTCTCTGCGCTTGCGTTTAAGATTGCGACCGACCCGTTCGTTGGAAAGCTGTGCTATTTCCGTGTGTACTCCGGCACATTGAGTGCAGGCGCCACGGTTTACAACTCGGTGAAGGATACCAATGAGAGAATCGGCCGTATTCTGCAGATGCACGCGAACCACCGCCAGGATATCGACATTGTCTACGCAGGTGATATTGCCGCGGCAATCGGTGTGAAGAACACCACCACGGGCGACACCCTGTGCGATGAAAAGCATCCGGTTATTCTGGAGTCCATGGAATTCCCGGAGCCGGTTATCCGTGTGGCTATTGAGCCGAAGACAAAGGCTGGCCAGGAGAAGATGGGCATTGCGCTGGCAAAGCTGGCGGAAGAGGACCCGACCTTTAAGGCATATACCGATGAGGAGACCGGCCAGACGATCATCGCCGGCATGGGCGAACTGCACCTGGAAATCATCGTAGACAGACTTCTGCGCGAATTCAAGGTGGAAGCGAATGTCGGCAAGCCGCAGGTTGCTTACAAGGAGACCATCCGCAAGCTGGCGGATGTGGATACCAAGTATGCAAGACAGTCCGGTGGTAAAGGCCAGTATGGTCATGTTAAGATTAAGATCGAGCCGAACCCGGAAAAGGGTTACGAGTTCGTCAATGCAACGGTTGGCGGCGCGATCCCGAAGGAATACATTCCTGCAGTCGATCAAGGTATCCAGGGAGCAATGCTCTCCGGCGTACTGGCTGGCTACAACGTTGTGGATGTAAAGGTTACGCTGTATGATGGTTCCTATCATGAGGTTGACTCCTCTGAAATGGCCTTTAAGATCGCCGGTTCCATGGCGTTTAAAGAGGCTATGAAGAAAGCTGACCCAGTGATTCTGGAGCCGATCATGAAGGTTGTTGTTACGGTGCCTGAGGACTATATGGGCGACGTTATCGGCGACCTGAACGCCCGCCGCGGTATGATCCAGGGCATGGACGCCGTTTCCGGCGCACAGCAGATCACCGCGATGGTCCCGCTGTCCGAGATGTTTGGTTATGCAACCGACATGCGTTCTAAGACGCAGGGCAGAGGCCAGTATACGATGGAGCCCGACCACTATGCAGAAGTTCCGAAGTTTGTTTCGGATTCCATCATCAGCGAACGCGGGAAAAAGGCTGAATAAGTTACAAAATGTGCTTGATTTTTCGCCATGTCCTTGGTAAAATGATAGCATAGTTCTAACTTTAAAAAATCTCTGATCTGTATTATAAAAAGGAGGAGAATCCCAATGGCAAAAGCAAAATTCGAAAGATCCAAACCGCATATTAACATTGGCACCATCGGCCACGTTGACCATGGTAAGACCACGCTGACCGCTGCGATCACGAAGGTCCTCAACCTCGAGGGCGACGCAGAGTTCGTCGATTATGCAAACATCGATAAGGCTCCTGAAGAGAGAGAGCGTGGTATCACGATCAACACGGCGCACGTAGAATATCAGACCGCGACCCGTCACTATGCACACGTTGACTGCCCCGGCCATGCTGACTATGTTAAGAACATGATCACCGGTGCTGCTCAGATGGACGGCGCTATCCTGGTTGTTTCTGCTGCTGACGGCCCGATGCCGCAGACCAGAGAGCACATCCTGCTCTCCCGTCAGGTTGGCGTGCCGTATATCGTTGTGTTCATGAATAAGGCGGATCAGGTTGACGATCCGGAGCTGCTCGATCTGGTCGAGATGGAAATCCGTGACCTGCTGAACGAGTATGAGTTCCCGGGCGACGACACCCCGATCATCCGTGGTTCCGCTCTCCAGGCTCTGGAGTCCGATTCCAAGGACCCGAATGCACCGGAGTACAAGTGCATCCATGAGCTGATGGACGCTGTCGATAGCTACATTCCGACTCCGGAGCGTAAGTCCGACCTGCCGTTCTTGATGCCTGTTGAGGACGTATTCACCATCACCGGCCGTGGCACCGTTGCAACTGGTAGAGTTGAGCGCGGCATGGCAAAGGTTGGCGAAGAAGTCGAGATCATCGGCTTGACCGAAGAGCGCAAGAAGACCGTTATCACCGGCCTTGAGATGTTCCGTAAGGTCCTCGACTTTGCTGAGGCTGGCGACAACGTCGGTGCTCTGCTCCGTGGTATCCAGAGAACGGAAATCGAGCGTGGACAGGTTCTCGCAAAGCCGGGCACCATTCATCCGCACACGAAGTTCCGCGGCCAGGTTTACGTCCTGACGAAGGATGAAGGCGGCCGTCATACTCCGTTCTTCAACAACTATCGTCCGCAGTTCTATTTCAGAACGACCGACGTTACTGGTGTTATCAGCCTGCCGGAAGGCACCGAGATGTGCATGCCTGGCGATAACGTCGAGATGGACGTTGAGCTGATCACCCCGATCGCTATCGAGGAAGGCCTCCGTTTCGCTATCCGTGAAGGCGGCCGTACGGTTGGTTCCGGCGTTGTTATCAAGATCAACGAATAATTTCTTTCTTGCTTAATAAAGGGCTTCATCCGTGTGGGTGAGGCCCTTTTTGCATATTCGCTCCGATCCCCTTCTCATGAATGCGCTTTTCGGTTGGAATCAGCCGTTTAAAATGGTTCCTCCATCCGGATGCAAGACCTGTCCCGTCATATAGCTTGCGTCGTCGCTGGCCAGGAATACGTAACAAGGTGCAACTTCAAAAGGCTGGCCGGCGCGCATCATCGGGACCTGTGAGGTATAGGTTCCAAAGGTTTCCACTTCACGTGCAGAATAGGAGGCGGGGATCAGAGGGGTCCAGATTGGCCCGGGGGCAACGCCGTTGACGCGGATACCACGTTCCACCAAGCTTAGGGAAAGGGAACGTGTCAGCGCCAGAATGGCCCCCTTTGTGGCGCTGTAGTCCAATAGTTCCGGGCTGCCTCTATACGCGGTGACGGAAGTCGTATTGATGATGGAGCTGCCCGGTTTTAAATAGGGCAGTGCTGCTTTTATCATATAGAAGAACCCATAGACATTGGTGCGGAATGTCAAATCGAGCTGCTCTGCGGAAATATCCAGGATGCTTCTTTGGACGAATTGAACCGCATGGTTGTTGACTAAAACATCGATTTTTCCGAAGCAATGCATTGTTTGCCGGACAATTTCCTGGGCGACGGCTTCTTTTTTTAGATCTCCGGAGACCACAAGACATTTACGCCCCAGTTTTTCCACATGTTGCTTAGTTTCCTGAGCATCACGGT
Source organism: Anaeromassilibacillus sp. 1001302B_160321_C8 (assembly GCF_015554745.1). NCBI lineage: Bacteria > Bacillati > Bacillota > Clostridia > Eubacteriales > Acutalibacteraceae > Anaeromassilibacillus > Anaeromassilibacillus sp. 1001302B_160321_C8. Next base: position 79,364 of record NZ_JADNJD010000008.1, read on the forward strand.
GTTCGTTGAAATAGGCGATGACGATATCCGCGCCCTCCCTGGCAAGGGCATAGGAGACCGCACGCCCGATGCCGCTGTCTCCTCCGGTAATAATTGCAACCCGATCTAGGAGTTTCCCGCTCCCCTTCTGTTCCGGGTTTTCTGAGATGGGGCGCGGGTCCATGAGAAATTCGGCGCCGGGCTGATTGTATTGGTGTTGCGGCGGGAATGGAATGGGAATTTCCTTGCATTTGGTTTCACGTTTTATGTATGGATATATGGGGATCATGGGAATACCGCCTTTCTTGGATATTGCGTGCCGCTGGTGTGAGCCACTGTTTTTATAGAATATTCTGCTGGAAGGTGAATCATGCCGGAAAGGGGATGGGGATACATCCGATACAGGCAATTGGTATCATTCATTCTTCCATCCCATATGGCTCTTCCTGGCTCAGGTTTTTACTTAAAAATGTGCGGAAGCATCCCATCAAGAAATCAGCCTTGTGCTTTCGGTAATATCGGAAGAGGAAAGGAAGCCATAGGAGGCTTCCAACCAGGCAAACAATCATATCCTGCATGGTATCGGATACGCCCGTCAAGGCCACTTGCTGTGGATCACAGGGAAAAAATAAGCCGACCAGATATTCGCCGATCTCCCATAATCCGGCAGCCGCCATCGATGCGGAAATGGAGAAAATGGCTACCAAGGGGAAATCCTGCTGCTGCACCCGCCGGCCGTGTTTCAAGATATAGAACAGTACCACGCCCAGAAAGGTTCCGAAGGTACCCGACAGAGTATGCATCACTTTGTCGTACAACGGGATAAAATGGTATCCCTGCATGGCGAGCCCCACAACGTAGGCCAAAAAACTGAACCCGTAGAGAAGAAAACGAAACTGGTAGACGGGGACAAGGCCGCATACACGCTCAAAAGCGGCTGGCAGTAAGAGGAGAAGAATCCCTCCCAGCCCCAAGGTCGCATAATAGAGTCGCCCATTCGCCAGATAGTATGTGATGAGGCAAATGCTGAAGATCAAATAGAACCCCACGAAATAGATATTCAACTTTTGGTACCAAATTTCTTTTTCCATAAGATCCTCCATGTTAGCCTTTTTGGTTGAATATCCATATGCATAAAGAGGAGAGTGAACCAATGGATAATCCCATTTTACAGAGCCTTTGGGATCGAAAATCGACGCGTGTTTTTTTAGAGAAACCGATCACCAAGGAGGCGCAGGAGATTATTTTAGGAGCTGCTATGCAGGCGCCGACCGCCGGAAATCAAATGCTATACACTATTTTGCAGATCACCGATCAAAATTTGAAGGAACGCCTAGCGGAAACGTGCGATCACCAGCCATTTATCGCCAAAGCACCGCTGGTGTTGGTGTTTTTGGCGGATTTTCAGCGCTGGTACGACGCATTTGTATTTGCGGGATGTAATCCCCGTCTGCCGGCGGAAGGCGACCTGATGTTGGCTGTAGCCGACGCGTGCATCGCCGCCCAGAACAGTGTCGTAGCGGCGCAAAGTTTGGGAATCGGTTCCTGCTATATCGGTGACATTTTGGAGCAGGTAGAAATCCATCGAGAGCTGTTGGATTTGCCCGATTACGTGATGCCTGCCGCAATGGTGGTCTATGGGTATCCGACGGACCAGCAGCAAAACCGAAAGAAACCGGAGCGTTTTGCTCCGGCGTATATTGTCCAGGAGAACCGTTATCACACATTCTCTGCGTCCGAACACGAAAAATGGTTCTGTGAGCGTGCGGAGCGTGAAAAGCAGACGGATTTTTCGTATCCATCCTATATGGATGCGTTTTGCAAACGAAAGTACCTATCTGCATTTTCCAGGGAAATGTCGCGTTCTGTGGCGGTCTATTTGGAAAAATTTAAACATTCCTAAAAAGCAGAAGAATCCGCATGTGTAGATGCACGATGCGGATTTTTCTTTTCCGGTTTGCGTTTATTCGTTCCCTTTGGGACATATTGGCCGGCACAATTTGTAATGCTCTTGATACGCCGCCTTTGTGCCGGATAACAGTCCAAGCTGTTCGCCGATTACTTGGAATAAGTTACCGAGCAAAGCCAAGTCTTCTGGCGGACATTCCTGTGCAAGCTGGAAAGCGATGGCAGTCCCGGCGGCGATTAGTTTCTCTCCATAGCAACAATCGTTCATTGATCCCACCCAAAATAGAAGAAAATAGGATACAGCGTTTCGGACGTTCGCCCCTTTTTGTAGTTCGCTGTATGCCAGTCTATGAAATGGATGGGAATTGGTGCGGTCAGCCCTGTGCGGAATGGTCGGCCAAGTGGTCTACAAAGGCTTGCATCTCCTGTTTGGAATGAATCTGATGGGTATGGTCGATAACCATACGCTGCTCTTCATCGGTAAGCGCACAGAAGCGCTGCATGGCTTCGGAGCGCTGTGCCAAGGCCATGCCAAAGCCGAGCGGTAAATCTTCCATGGTTTTTCCTCCTATCTGCATAAGTGGTACTAGTGTTTACGGAAAAGGGGCAAAACATGAAGGTTCCGGATTGTCAAAACCTGGCTATCCAGCAAAAGCGGTATGATTTCCCTGCTTCGTGTAACAATAGTTTTGGGAAATACACCCGCAAAGCTTGAAGAACAGGGATGAAGCAATCAATGAGAAAAAGAAAATCCAAAGTAAAGATGTTTTTTCTTTCCGTTGGAGCCTTGGTCGCCGCAGCCGTCACCACAGCGGCAGTGAGCACCGTTTTTATTTTTACTATGGAACAGGCTTCGGCAAAACCGGAAGAAGCCCCGGCAGTATCCGAGGTCGAGAGCGAACCGGCCTTCTCGTCCGCACAACCGCCGAAAAGCGGGGCGGCACAGGCAAATGCAAAGCCGGAGGAATCCCCGGCGGAAGACGACCGGATCGTGCTAGTCAATTATGCGGAAACCATGCCGGAGGATTTCCACCGGAATATTGTCAACTTATACGGCGTGGATGTGGATGAGCGCATTGTGGAACCATTTCAACAGATGCAGGCGGCTGCCCAAGCGGACGGCGTCTCACTGTGGATTTCCTCCGGGTATCGCAGTGTACAGCGGCAAAGCGAGTTGTTTGATCGGGCGGTAGAAGAAAATCTGGGCAATGGGATGGGGCAGCAGCAGGCGGAGGCAGTCGCGGCGCTTTCCGTGGCGCGGCCGGGATGTAGCGAGCACAACACGGGGTTGGCAATTGATTTGAACGGCGTCCGGGAGGATTTTGATACCACCCCCGAATACGAATGGCTGACGGAACACGCGGCGGAATATGGATTTATCCTGCGCTATCCGGAGGATAAACAGGAGATCACGAAAATTCGCTTTGAACCATGGCATTATCGCTATGTAGGGGTGGAACACGCGAAAGCGATGCAGGAACGCCACTTTTGCTTGGAGGAATATGTGGAATACCTGGAAAATCAACGTTGAAATCCTGTGTATATTTGGTATAATAAAAGAATTGAGACGCCGGAGGATTCCTTCGGACGTGAGGGGCGCGCTGGATAGTTTTCCGGCGCGCCGATCAAAAGGAGAGGCGGATTTAGGAATGCAAAACGAGACAGTGAGAACACGGTTTGCGCCGAGCCCCACAGGGTTTATGCATGTGGGAAATCTGCGTACGGCGCTGTACGAATATTTGATTGCCAAGTCCATGGGCGGCCAATTTGTGCTGCGCATTGAGGATACCGATCAGGAACGTCTGGTGGAGGGCGCAGTCGATGTGATCTACCGGACGCTCGACCAGGTAGGCCTGAAGCACGACGAGGGCCCGGATGTTGGCGGCGATTATGGCCCGTATGTCCAGAGCAAGCGCAAGGATCTCTATAAGCCCTATGCGGAGCAGCTGGTCCGGGAAGGAAAGGCGTACTATTGCTTCTGCACCAAGGAACGCCTGGACGCTCTGCATGAAGCGCAGGAGGGCGGCGGATACGACCGCCATTGCCGCGATCTTCCCCAAGAAGAGGTGGACAGGCTCCTGGCTGCTGGGACGCCCTATGTCATCCGCCAAAAGATGCCGGTCGAGGGATCCACAACCTTCCACGACGTTGTATATGGCGACATTACCATTGAAAACCGCGAGCTGGAGGACCAGATCCTTTTGAAATCCGACGGCTATCCTACATACAATTTTGCAAATGTCATCGACGATCACTTGATGCACATCACGCATGTGGTGCGTGGGTGCGAGTATCTAACCTCGACGCCTAAGTACAACCTGCTTTACGAAGCATTTGGCTGGGATGTGCCGACCTATGTGCATCTGCCCCTGATTATGGGCAAAAACGAGGACGGCAGCGTGTCCAAGCTTTCCAAGCGGCACGGTGCAACCGGCTTTGCCGACTTGATGGCAGAGGGGTATCTCCCGCAGGCGATCACCAACTACATTGCACTGCTGGGATGGTGTCCGAAAGAAAACCGCGAGCTGTTTACGCTGCCGGAATTGGTGGAGAATTTCTCCATCGAGGGCATCAGCAAATCGCCGGCGGTATTCGACTATGACAAGCTGACATGGTTTAATGCGGAATACATCCGCGCCATGACACAGGACGAGTTTATCACGGCGGCAATGTCGTATTTCCAGCAGGTATTTGGCGACAAGCAGATGAATTGGGAGGTATTGGCCTCCATTTTGCAGCCTCGTGTGACCAAGTTGACGGAGATTCCGGGGATGATCGGTTTCTTCCAGGAGCTGCCGGAGTATTCGGTCGATCTCTTTGTCAATAAGAAGAGCAAGACCAATTTGGAGAATTCCGTCACGATGTTGGAAGCCGCGATCCCGGAGCTGGAAAGCGTATCGGATTGGCAGTTGGATACCATCCACGACCAATTGATCGCCTTGGCACAGCGCTTGGAGGTTAAGAACGGCACTTTGCTCTGGCCGGTCCGGATCGCAGCGGCAGGAATGCAGGTGACACCGGGCGGCGCGATGGAGATTTTGGCCATTTTGGGCAAGGAGGAATCCCTGCGCAGGCTGGAAATTGGGTTGGAGAAGCTGAAGAAATAAAGAGGAGATGGCAACATGAGCGACGAGATGAAGAAGCCAGGGGAGACCGAAGGCTGGAGCAATTTTATCCACGACTTTATTGACGAAGATATCGCCGAGGGAGGCCGCTATGCGGGCCAAACCGTGCATACCCGCTTCCCGCCGGAGCCGAATGGCTATTTGCACATCGGCCATGCCAAGGCCATCTGCATTGATTTTGGCACAGCGGAGAAATACAACGGCGTTTGTAACCTGCGCATGGACGATACCAATCCCACCAAAGAGGATGTGGAGTATGTCGATGCGATCAAAGAAGACATTGCGTGGCTGGGATTCTCCTGGGAGGATCGGTTCTATTATGCATCCGATTACTTCCCGAAGATGTATGAGGCGGCGGTACAGCTGATTCAAAAGGGCTTGGCGTATGTCTGCGAGCTGACGCCCGAGCAAATGCGCGAAAACCGCGGCGACCTGACGCATCCTGCGGTCAGCCCCTATCGCGACCGGCCGATTGAGGAAAGCCTGGACCTCTTTGCCCGCATGAAAGCGGGGGAATTCGAGGACGGGAGGATGACGCTGCGCGCGAAGATCGACCTGGCCTCTGGAAACTTTAACATGCGCGACCCGGTGATTTACCGGATCAACCACTTGCACCACCATCGGACGGGCGACCGTTGGTGCATTTATCCGATGTACGATTTTGCCCACCCGATTGAGGACGCCTTGGAGGGGATTACCCACTCCCTGTGCACCTTGGAATTTGAAGACCACAGGCCGTTGTACGATTGGGTGATTGAACATGTCGACCTTCCCGCAAAACCGCGGCAGATCGAATTTGCACGTTTGGGAATCGACCATACGGTGATGAGCAAGCGCAAACTGCGCAAGCTGGTGGAAGAGCACTATGTCTCCGGTTGGGACGACCCGCGCATGCCCACGCTGTGCGGCCTGCGCCGCCGTGGATATACGCCGGCGTCCATCCGCAATTTCTGCGAGCGCATCGGCGTTTCCAAGGTGAACAGCACCGTGGAATACGGCTTTTTGGAGCACTGCCTGCGGGAAGACCTGAACGAGCACGCACAGCGTGTGATGGCCGTCCTGCATCCGGTCAAACTGATTCTCACCAATTATCCGGAGGGGCAGACGGAGACCTTTGAGGTGGAAAACAATCCCGGAAAGCCGGAGGATGGAACCCGCACGGTTTCCTTCTCCCGTGAGCTTTGGATTGAGCAGGAGGACTTTATGGAAGAACCCGTAAAGGGTTATTTCCGTTTGTTCCCGGGCAACGAGGTGCGCCTAAAGACCGCCTACGTCGTGCGCTGCACCGGCTGCAAAAAGGATGCGGACGGTAATGTAATCGAGGTCTATGCGGAATACGACCCGCAGACCCGCGGCGGCAATACGCCGGATGGCCGGAAGGTCAAGAGTACCATTCACTGGGCGGACGTTCAGACCGCTATCGATGCGGAAATCCGTCTCTACGGCAATCTGTTCTCCGTACCGGATCCGGATGCGCACGACTTCCTGGAAGTGCTCAACCCCGATTCCTTGGAAGTGCTCACCGGCTGCAAGGTGGAGCCCTGCTTGGCGCAGGCAAAGCCCGGCCAGTCCTTCCAGTTCATGCGGCAGGGATATTTCTGCGCGGATAACCGCGACAGCACCCAGGAGCATCCTGTGTTCAACCGTTCCGTCTCCCTGAAAGACGGCTTTAAACGGAAATCATAAGAAAACAAAAATCGGCCCATTGCAGCCTAGTAACACTGCGATGGGCCGATATGTTTCTAGCAAAAAAGAGAGCATGCACAAGACAACCATCTATGGGAAACTTCATACGTCTATTTCCTTGCGATGGGCTGAATATCCCGAGACACATTAAAAAGGTACATTGCGTCTTTTTCACGCGGGATCAAGCACGTTTCGAGCCTTCCGGATTCGGAAGATGTTCCCCATAGATTCCCTGGACAACGACCTCCCCGGCGTTGATGGATATGCGGCCGCCTCCATCCCGCTCCACGATCAATTCACCGGAGGGGGAGACGTCCACCGCCATTCCTGTCTGCTGCTCACTGTTCCAGAAGAAACCCACGCGGCGGTTCAGGGAGACACAGAGGGATTTATACTCGTCAAGAATCTCCTGGAAGGCGCTGCCTGCCTTGGCGTTCAGCAACAGGGATTCCAGCTCCTCCAAGACGGCGCGCAGTATGGCGGCGCGTGGGAACGCGCTTCCGGCTTCGATCCGCAGGGAGGTGGCCTTTTCCGCCAATTCCGCGGGGAAGGCTTCCGTATTGGCGTTGATTCCAATGCCCAAGACCACGTATTCCACCCGCTCGATTTCCGCAGCCATCTCGGTCAGAATGCCGCAGACCTTGCGGCTTCCAATGACCACGTCGTTCGGCCACTTGAGCTTAGCCGCACATCCGGTCACAGAGCGGATGCCCCGGCAGACCGCAATGCCGGCCAAAAGGGTGATGCTGCTGATTTCCGACGGGACCAGGCTTGGCCGCAGCAAAACGCTGAACCAAATCCCCGTGCCCGCTGGGGATTCCCATGTGCGGCCCAAACGTCCTTTGCCGCCCGTCTGCCGTTCCGCGAGGAACACACTGCCGTCCGGTGCGCCGCATTGCGCTTGCCGTTTGGCCTCTTCGTTGGTGGAATCTACCTCTTGCAGCGCAACGATGTTTTTGCCGATTGCCCGCGTATGTAATCCACAGCGGATCTCCTCTGGGGTGAGGACGTCGGGCGATGCGGTCAGGCGATACCCCCGGTTCGTGGCCGAATCAATGGCATAGCCGGATTCCCGCAGAGCAGTAATGGCTTTCCAAACGGCCGCGCGGGAAACGCCCAGCGTTTCGCTGAGCTGTTCACCGGAGAGATACCCCTCGGTCTGGCGAAGGCGTGTTAAGATTTCCTCTTTTGTGTTCATGGAACCCCTGCTTTCTATCAAGCCTATTTGAGAAATAGTATAGCACAAAAGGGAAGCTTCTGCACGCGCTGGCGGCGTTGGGAGAGAATCCCAAAAAAACATTGTCTGTTTTGTGGGATTGGTGCTATAATATATTCTCGAACGCATGAAAATCACTTGAGAATGGAGGTGCGGATGCAGATGGATGTGCGTCCTGGCGACCGTTTACAGATGAAAAAACCGCATCCGTGCGGCGGCAAAGAATTTTTGGTCTTGCGGGCCGGCATGGATTTTAAGATCCGCTGCACCACCTGCGGCCATGAGGTTATGCTGCCGCGATTGAAATGCGAGAAAAACATTAAGAAAATCATTCGGGAAAACACAGGGGACGAACTCTAGCTCCTTTGCCTGTAAAATGTAATTGATTTGCAAAGGAGAATGGATATGTTTGAAAATATACAGGTGTTTGAGAAGCGCTATGAAGAGCTGAACCAAAAACTCTGCGACCCGACCATTTTGGCGGACCCGGCTGTCTATGCGGAGCTGATGAAAGAGCACAAGTCCATCACCCCGATCGTCGAAAAATATCGCGAATATAAACACGCGGAAGATTCGGAAGCGGAGGCGTTGGCCCTGCTGGAAGAAAGCGGCCTGGAGAAGGAATTGCGGGAATTGGCGGAGCAGGAACTGGAGCAGGCAAAAAAGGATATCGCCCGCACGTCGGACGAGTTGAAAATCCTTCTGCTGCCGCGCGACCCCAACGACGAAAAGAACGTCATCATGGAGATCCGAGGCGGTGCAGGCGGCGAGGAGGCGGCGCTCTTTTCCGCAGTCCTATTCCGCATGTACAGCATGTATGCCGAGCGCCACGGCTGGCAGACGGAGCTGCTCAACGTGAATGAGACGGAGCTCGGCGGCTATAAGGAGATCAGCTTTATGATCTCCGGCGACGGGGCATATTCCCGCTTGAAATACGAGAGCGGCGTGCATCGCGTACAGCGCGTGCCGGAAACGGAAACGCAGGGCCGCGTGCATACGTCCACGGCGACCGTTGCTGTGCTTCCCGAAGTGGACGACGTCGAAATCGAGATCAATCCAAAGGATTTGCAGATCGATACCTTCCGTTCCAGCGGCGCGGGCGGCCAGCACATCAACAAGACGTCGTCCGCCATCCGGATCACGCATTTGCCCACGGGCATGGTGGTGGAATGCCAGGACGAGCGCAGCCAGTTCAAAAATAAGGATAAGGCGATGCGGGTGCTGCGGTCCCGGCTATATGAGATCGAGCAGGCAAAGCAGGATGCGCAGGTGGCGGCAGACCGCCGTTCCCAGGTGGGCACGGGCGACCGCTCCGAACGGATCCGCACCTACAATTACCCACAGGGCCGCTTGACCGACCATCGGATCGGCTTGACACTCTACCGCCTGGACGACATCCTCAACGGGGATCTCGATGAGGTGATCGACGCGCTTGTGGCGGCGGACCGTGCGGCCAAGCTTGAGCAGTCGGTGGAAAGCCAGGGATAAGGGGGCATAGATATGCAGACACAGCTTTTACAGGCGGATGCGCCAGGTGCAATCCAAACGGCCGCTGCCATCCTGCAAAACGGCGGCTTAGTCGGCATTCCCACGGAGACCGTCTACGGCCTGGCGGCCAATGCATTGGATGGGGCAGCGGTGGCAAAGATTTTTGCCGCGAAGGGCCGCCCGATGGACAATCCGCTGATTGTGCACATCAGCCATTTTGAACAGATTTATGACCTGGTGCGCGAAGTACCGGAAGCAGCCAAAAAGCTGGCCGAACAGTTTTGGCCGGGTCCATTGACCATCATTCTGCCTAAATCGGCCCGCATTCCAGATGAGGTGAGCGCAGGGCTGGATACCGTCGCGGTGCGGTTCCCCTCCCATCCGGTAGCGCGTGCAGTGATCGACGCGGCGGGTGTGCCGCTTGCCGCGCCCTCTGGGAATCTCTCCGGGCATCCGAGCCCCACGACAGCGGCCCATGTGATGAACGACATGGACGGAAGGATTGAAGCCGTGTTGGACGGCGGCCCATGCTCCGTCGGGGTAGAATCCACCGTGGTGACGCTTGCTGAACAGCCGCCGCGCCTTCTGCGCCCCGGCGGGATTACGTTGGAGCAGCTTCGAGGGGTGCTCGGCCAGGTGGAGATGGACGATGCGGTCCTTCACCCTTTGGCGGACGGAAAGCGCGCCGCTTCCCCTGGCATGAAATATAAACACTATTCCCCAAAGGCAAATGTGATTATTTTGGACGGTTCCTTGGAACACTATATCGACTACGTCAACACACATGCAGGGGATGGTGTCGCGGCGCTGTGCTACGATGGAGAGGACAAAGCGCTTCAGGTGCCGTCGATTTGTTACGGCGGGGAAGAGGACTGCGGCGAACAGGCGCGCGAGCTGTTTGACGCACTGCGGGAGTTGGACGAGCAGCTCCATGCAAAGACCGTCTATGCACGCTGCCCGGAGCCGGAGGGCGTGGGGTTGGCGGTATACAACCGTCTGATCCGTGCCGCGGGATTTGAGGTGATCGACGTTGGATAAGCCTTTTGTGATCGGCCTGACCGGTCCGACCGGCGCGGGGAAATCCACCGTAGCGGCGGCGTTTGCCTCGCTTGGCTGCGATGTGATCGACTGCGACCGCGTTGCGCGGGAAATCACCGATACCCCCGCATGCCTTTCGGCGTTGCAGGACGCCTTCGGAAGCGATATTGTGTCCAATGGGATTTTAAACCGTCCACTTTTGGCCGAACGCGCCTTTGCGGATGCGGTTTCCTCGCAAAAATTAAACGACGTCACCCATCCGCTCATCATGGAGGAGGTTCGCCGGCGCATTGCAGCCAGCGGCCGGGATATCGTCGTGGTGGACGCGGCGCTGCTGTTTGAGAGCGGGGCGGATGCACTCTGCCATGTCACGGTGGCGGTCGTAGCGGACCCGGCCCTGCGGATGCAGCGGATTATGCGGCGGGACGGCATCACAGAAGCGCAGGCGCGCGCCCGCATGGATGCCCAGCAGCCCAACGCATATTATACGGAGCGGGCTTCATATGCTATGGACGGGGGGATTGACGCCGCCCAGGTCCCGCAGGAGACAGAAAAATTGCTGCAAGTCCTGCTGTCATCCCGTTAAACGGAGGATTTCCCATGAGACGATCTGTAAAAACCATCCTTCTTTTGATTGTCCTGGTGGTCATAGGCGCGGTCGTATTGCGGCTGGGGCATGATTACTTTATGCGCACCGCCTATCCATTGGGATACAGGGAGATTGTGGAGGAAGAGGCCCGCACGCAGGGGGTTGACCCGGCCCTGGTGTATGCGGTGATGAAAGCAGAGAGCAATTTTGACCCGGACGCCACCTCGCACGCGGGGGCGCGGGGCCTGATGCAGATCACACCGGATACATTCGATTGGCTACAGACCAAACTGCGGGAAGGGGTTTCCTATACGGCGGATGACCTCTATACGCCGCGGGTCAATATCCGTTATGGGTGTAAATTTTTACAGATTTTGCAGGATGAATATACCGAACAGGTCACTGCACTCAGTGCCTATAATGCGGGCATGGGGACGGTGAACCGTTGGCTAAGCGATCCCAGCATTTCCGAGGACGGCGTGGAGCTGAACCGCATCCCCTATCCGGAGACGGAACGGTATGTAAGCGCTGTGCTGCGGAATTATCAAACATACAGGGAACTCTATGAATTTGATGAAATAGGAGGAACATTTCATGGCTAAGAAAAAGGAACAGGTGGATGTGGAGCAGCTCCGCGAGGAATTGCTGATCTGCCGCAAAAATGGATACCAGAAGCTCTCCGATGATCGCGTAAAGAAGGCGGATGCCTTCTGCGAGGATTATAAGGTATTTCTGGATCACAGCAAGACCGAGCGCGAGGCGGTGAAGTCCGCCATTCTGCGCGCGGAAAAAGAGGGCTTTGTGGCGTTTGATTCCAAAAAGACCTATAAGGCCGGGGACAAGGTGTATTACAACAACCGGGGCAAGGCATTGATTCTGGCTGTGATCGGCAAAAACGGCTGCAAGGACGGTGTCCGCATTGCAGCGGCGCACATCGACTCCCCGCGTCTGGACCTCAAGCCCCATCCGCTCTATGAAAAGGACGAGCTGGCGCTCTTCAAGTCGCACTACTATGGCGGGATTAAGAAGTACCAGTGGACAGCCATCCCGCTTTCCATGCACGGCTTGGCCGTTCTGAAGGACGGCACGCATGTGGAAATTCGTCTCGGCGAGGAACCCGGCGAGCCGCAGTTCTGTGTGACCGACCTGCTGCCGCACCTCGGCACCGAGCAGATGTCCAAGACGCTCAACAAGGCGATTGAGGGAGAAAATCTGAACATTCTGGCTGGCAGCCGGCCGGTGCGTGCGGACGAAGGGGACAACCTCTTCAAGCTGAATACCATGCGGTTGATTCATGAGAAATACGGGATGACGGAAGAGGATTTCGTCTCCGCCGATATTGAATTTGTCCCGGCATTCAAGGCGTCGGACGTCGGTTTTGACCGCAGCATGGTCGGCGGATACGGCCAAGATGACCGTGTCTGCGCGTACCCGTCCCTGATGGCGGTGCTGAACGCCAAGAATCCGCAGCACACCATTATCACGGTTCTCGCGGACCGTGAGGAGATTGGCAGCGACGGAAACACGGGCCTGAATTCCGAGTTTATGCGGTACTTCATCGCAGATCTGGCCCAGGCGGAGGGCTTGGAGCCGCGTCATGTACTCAGCAAGTCCAAGTGCCTTTCCGCAGACGTCACAGCGGCGTACGATCCCACCTATGCAAGCGCTTATGAGAAGACCAATTCTACTTTCCTGAACAACGGCATTGGAATGAGCAAATACACCGGTTCCCGCGGGAAGAGCGGCACTTCGGAGGCTTCGGCGGAGTTTGTTGCAGAGATCCGCAGCCTTTTCGAAGAGAACGATGTGCTTTGGCAGATCGGCGAGCTGGGCAAGGTCGATGGCGGTGGCGGCGGAACGGTCGCTATGTTCATTGCCAACCTGAATGTGGATGTGCTCGACGTCGGCGTACCGGTGCTTTCCATGCACTCGCCGTTTGAAATTGTCTCGAAGACGGACATCTATATGACCTACAAGGGGATTAAGGCGTTCTTCGAGTCTAAAGTGTAAGGAAAGGGCCGTTGCGCTGCCCGGTTTTTAAAAGGGTTTAGGTGAACGCTAAGCTCTAAATAGATCAACCCCCTGGGTTCCATCTGAACACAGGGGGTTGATGGGAAAGAGAAGGAGCTCCATTTCTCTATGAAATGGAGCTCCTTCTCTTTGGGTGTATGGAAATCACAGTGTGATGGAATCAAGGATGCCGTTTAGTTTGGCCAGAAGGACGCCATAATTGGTGATGGGGACCTGCGCTTCCTCTGCACGCGCAATGCGCGAGAGCAAATATTTGCGGTTGAACATACAGCCGCCGCAATGGACAATCAGATCGTAGGGGGTGAGGTCGTCCGGGAAATCCGCGCCGCTCACCACCTGAATGTCCATATCCTTTCCATACTTTTTGCGCAGAAGATTGGGAATCTTCACACGCCCGATATCCTCGCTCAACGGGGCATGGGTACACGCTTCCGCGATGAGCACATGGGATTGGCTGTTCAGCCGTTCCACGGCTTGCGCCCCGCGCACATATGCGTCTAAATCGCCCTTGTAGGCGGCAAATAGCACGGAAAAGGAGGTCAGTTTACTCTCCTTTGGCGCCTTCTCATAGACCGTTTTAAAAGCCTGGGAATCGGTGATGATGAGATCCGGCGGCGCTTTCAGCGCGGCCAGTGCGCCCTCCATCGTGTCTGGCGTCACGTTGATGGAGATACAGCGGTTGTCCAATAGGTCGCGGATGGTCTGCACCTGTGGGAGGATCAGCCGCCCTTTGGGGGCTTCGCTGTCCTGGGGCATCACCAGCATCACCACGTCGCCGTCCTTTACCAGGCGTCCGGTAATGCTCTCCGCACCATATCCCTCCGGCAGCGCGCGCGTCAATTCCGCCAGCAGTGCAGGGATCCCCGTGCGGTCCACGGCGCTCACCGCCAAGGGGGAGAGGGAGAGTTCGGTCCGGATGCGCTCCATCAGCGGAGCGGGGTCCTGTAAATCGCTCTTGTTGACCACGGCGATCACCGGGACGCCGCTGCTTTTGAGCGCTTCCAGCCAGGACTTTTCCAAGGAAAAATCTGTGTCGCTGAATAGCATAATGGCAATATCGGCTTTGGGAAGCGTTTCGCGCGTCTTCTGCATGCGCAGTTCTCCCAGCGCGCCTTCATCGTCAAAACCGGCGGTGTCGATAAATACGCAAGCCCCCAACCCGCGGACCTCCATCGCCTTGTAGACCGGGTCGGTCGTTGTGCCGGCGATGTCCGATACCAACGCCACCTGCTGGTTGGTGAGTGCGTTAATCAACGAGGATTTCCCGCTGTTCCTTCTGCCATAGATGGCGATGTGCAGCCGGTTCGCATTTGGGGTTTGGTTGAGATTGTTCATAAGAATCCTCCTACAGAGATCAAGTCCGTATCGCGGTTGCGCTCCGGCTGTAATCCAGACGCAAACGGGATTAGAAGCGGAAATCGCGAAGGCCCTCGTCGAGCCCATGGAGATTCTTGAGCGCGATTTCGCGCACTTTGTCGTTGGGAATGGTCTGGACTTCCTTCTCGATCATCTCCAGGGCCAGGCGCTTTGTCTCCGGGCTGGCATAGTCCTCTGCATATTCTTTCAAGGTCATCAGGGCGTTGGGAAGGCAGCAGTTCTTAATCTGCCCGGCCTTCACAAGGGTCATAAAGCGGTCACCCGTGCGTCCTTCGCGATAGCAGGCCGTGCAGAAGCTCGGGATATAGCCCAGCTTCAGCAACCAGTTGACAACTTCGTCCAGCGTGCGGTGGTCGCTCACTTCGAACTGGGCGGAATCCTCTTCCATGCGGTCCTCCTCAGCATAGCCGCCGACGCTGGTGCGGGAGCCGCCGCTGATTTGGGATACGCCGTATTTGATGACCATTTCGCGGGTGCGCTGCGATTCGCGCGTGGAGACGATCAGGCCCGTATAGGGGACGGCGATACGCAGGATGGCCACGATCTTCTGGAAGAGCTCGTCGGAGATGGCGTTGCTGAAGTCGTTCACGTCGATGTCATCCGCATTGCGCAGACGGGGGACGCTGATCGTGTGCGGCCCGACGCCATAGACCGCTTCCAGGTGTTCAGCGTGCATCAGAAGGCCGACAAAATCATAGCGGTACAAGTTCAAGCCAAACAGGACGCCGCATCCCACGTCGTCGATGCCGCCCTGCATGGCGCGGTCCATCGCTTCGGTGTGGTAGGCGTAGTTGCTCTTCGGCCCTGTGGGATGCAGCTTTTCGTACTGCTCCTTGTTATAGGTCTCCTGGAACAGGATGTATGTACCGATGCCTGCCTCCTTGAGTTTGCGGTAATTTTCCACCGTGGTCGCTGCAATATTGACGTTTACCCGGCGAATGGCGCCGTTTTTATGTTTGATGGAATAGATCGTCTTGATGCTCTCCAGAATGTATTCGATCGGGTTGTTGACAGGATCTTCGCCGGTTTCCAGCGCCAGGCGCTTGTGGCCCATGTCCTGCAGCGCGATGACCTCGCGGCGGATCTCCTCCTGCGTCAGCTTTTTGCGCGCGATATGGCCGTTTTTCTTATGATAAGGGCAATAGGTGCAGCCGTTTACACAGTAGTTGGAGAGGTACAGCGGTGCGAACATCACGATGCGGTTGCCGTAGAACTCCTGCTTGATCTTGGTAGCCTGCGCAAAAATGCGCTCCAGCGCGTCCTTGTCCTCGCAGGCAAGCAGGACGGCCGCTTCCCGGTGCGTCAATCCCTTGAGTTCGTCGGTCTTGTCGATCAAGCGGTTGATCAATTCCAGGTTGTCTTTGTTTTCGTCCGCATAGCGGAGCGTATCGCGAATTTCTTGATCGTCGATAAATTCGGTTGCAATGGTGGACTTTGGATTATACATATTCCATCTTCCTTTCAATCAGTTGAAATCCATACAGAAAAATTTGAAATTATACAGGCGTCCGCTGCATCGAACGGATTTCCGCTTCGGTTTCACGCCGGCCGGTGCGGATATCCACATCGGAAAAAGACGCCGGATAGATTTGGTAGAGTTTTTTGAGGTTGTTGGGGGTCACTTTGCGCATGATGACGTTGGCGCCGCAGGAGAAGACGTTCTCCTTTTGCGCGCCGTCCAACACGCCGAGGGCGGTCGTAGCGGGAAGATTGGCCTTTGGAAGCAGCAGGCGCGCCAATGCCACAGCGCGCTTGGTCAGTTCCGTACTGCCGTGCGGTGCATCGCGGAGGGGGGTGTCCGGATGGGGGATAAACGGGCCGATCCCCGCCATGTCGCACCCGATGTCCTGCAAGAGGAGTAGATCCCCCGCAATCGTAGACAGCGTCTGCCCAGGAAGCCCGATCATAAAGCCTCCACCGGTCTCATAGCCGAGCTTTTTTAACGTTCGCAGGCACGCCACGCGCGCGTCCAGGGAGCTGTCGGGGTGCAGGGAGGCATAGAGCGCTGGGTCGGATGTTTCGTGTTTAAGCAAATAACGGTCCGCGCCGCAGTCCCGCCAGTACCGGTAGACGTCTTCCGGAAACTCCCCACAGCTCAGTGTGATGGCCATGCCGGTTTTTTTGATCTGTTTGACGATGTCGCCGATCCGATCCGGCGTATACCAGGGATCCTCGCCCGATTGCAGGACGATGGTTTTGTAGCCCGCCCGGGCAGCTTCCTGTGCGGTGGCGATCATATCACGTGGGTCCATACGAAAGCGGGTGAGTTTTTGATCGGTCGCATTCAGCCCGCAGTAGGTACACAGCCGTTTGCAGTGGTTGGAGAACTCCAGCAGTGCGCGGATATGAACCACATCGCCCACCGTTTCCCGGCGGAGCGCATCTGCCTGTGCGTAGATGTCGTGGAAATCCTCCAATGCGAGAAGCGACTCCAATTGTTCACGTGTATAGGTCATTCTGCCTGCCCAGCCTTTGAATAGATGGTTTTGACACTGAGGCCCTTGAGCATTCCCAGTTTGCCGGAAATAGTGCTGATGACATTCATCGGGGCGTCCACAGCAATGCTGATGATAGAGATCCCACGGCAGCGGTAGGGGATCCCCATGCGCCCAATGATATAGTCGCCGTATTCATGCAGGATATGATTGAGCGCTTCGACGCTCTCTATATCCTCCACCACGATGCCGATTAAGGCTACACGCTTTTCCATATCGTTTCCTCCCAGAAATCAAAAAGCTCCGCGCAAAAAAGCGCGGAGCTACCCTGATCCTTCAGTCATAACAACCGCCTTCTTTCTCGGGAAACCTCCCTCGTAAATCAGAACGTATTTGTGTTTTGGTCCATCCTCGCCCGCGGAAAGACTCCTTGGGGTAGGAAGTTTGTTTCATTCTACCAAGATTGCGAAAAAAAGTCAATAGACAGTAGAAAAACAATACAAAATTTGTCTATTTCAAATGAGAGCCGTTTCCCTTCGGCATGATCTCGTCCGTATCCAGCGGGATGGTGACGGGGCCGTCGTTTTCGATGGAGACGAGCATGTCCGCTCCAAATTCACCGGTGGCGGTGCGGATTCCCTGCGCCTGGATCTGCGCGATAAAACGCTCGTAAAGGGGGATGGCCTTTTCCGGGCGCGCTGCGCGGACAAAGGACGGCCGCCTTCCTTTCCGGCAATCGGCACAAAGAGTAAACTGCGAAACAATCAGCATTTCGCCTTGGATATCCAACAGAGAACGGTTCATTTTGCCTGCGTCGTCTTCAAAGATGCGCAGCCCTGCAATTTTATCCGCAAGATAATCGCATTCCCGTTCCGTATCCTCCTCCGATACGCCGAGCAGGACCATCAGTCCCTGCCCAATTTCCCCAACCATTTTTCCGTCGATTGTCACGCTGGAACGCTTGACGCGTTGGACAACTGCTTTCATAAAAGAAGTTCCTCCCTGCTACAAAGTTACTGTTATTGTAGACTGCAACGGAGAATTTGGCAAGTGCGGGCTCTTTCTGGTAAAAATTGCACGGAGTAGATTCGGCAAAAAAAGTAGCTTTTTTGCGTAGCGTTGTAGTATAATAGAAATGTTCGCGAATGGGTCGCTTTATTAAAAAGGAGTCTTAATCTATGTGGAATAGCAGCAATCGAATGCTTTTTCGTGCTTGCATTGCGGATTTGATCGATACGCCCAGTGTGCAGGCCATGCGAAATGTCAGCCAGCATGTGGATATCAACTGTCTGGAGCACTGTGTTTTTGTGGCATATGTGAGTTTCCTGATTTGCCGGCGCATGGGATGGGATTTTCGTGCGGCAGCGCGGGGAGGGCTGTTGCATGACCTGTTTCTCTATGATTGGCACCAAAAGGGAAGCCACCAAGGATTGCATGGGTTTACACATCCGGAGGCGGCGCTGCGCAATGCCAGCCAGATTTGTGTGTTGACCGAGGTCGAACAGGACATCATTGTGAAACATATGTGGCCTTTGACTTTGCGGAAGGTGCCAAAATATCGGGAATCGTTTGTAGTCAGCAGTGCGGATAAGATCTGTGCGTTGGCGGAAATGTTGCAGATCTATCGCTTGATGCGCGTGGCGAAAAAGCTAAATGTCTGTTGCAGCCAAGCGTGAGGAACGCTTGGCTGTTATAGCACAGAGATTGGCCGGTCGAGCGCAGTGGAAGTATATGAATTGGACCATTCGAAATCTCCAAAAATTGGACCTGCAAAAAAAATTCCATTTTTTTTAAAAAAAGACTTGCTTTTTTTGAAATGGTGTCATATAATAGTCAAGGCGATTCGCTCCAAGGGTTTTCAAAGAGAGTGAATTGTGGACAACTTCATAATGCGGAATTGTGTAATGGTAGCACGGCAGACTCTGACTCTGTTTGTGAGGGTTCGAATCCTTCTTCCGCAGCCATCGAGGTGTGGCTCAGTTTGGTAGAGCGCTACGTTCGGGACGTAGAAGCCGGAGGTTCAAATCCTCTCACCTCGACCAGTAAAAAGCCGAGTACAATCTGTACTCGGCTTTTTTGCGTCTTGATTTATAGGCTGTATGGCGCTGCTCGTTTGGTTATTTGTTCAGATAAAAGGCGGTTTGGTAGGCCAAAAATAGAGAGGATACGCTCTCGCAAAGTTTAAATGTAATCGGGATACAAAAGTCCTTATTGGCTGGCGAATCGGAAAGGCATTCATTCACATAATGTTTAGATTTGAAAATGCACATCCGCAAGAATAGACAAGAAAATCGAAGGATTTCGAAAAATCAAAAAGATAATTTAAAAAATCCGCGAATTTTACAGAAAAATACAATCATATATTGACAAATGACGGTTTTACTACTATATTAGATTCGTTGCGTTTGCATCTAATACGGCGCGATGCAAATGTCCGCGCGGCGTCCTGCGAAGGGTGCCTGCTTTTGCGGCGTTTGTATGGGGCCGGAGGGGATGGGGCAGGTTGCCGGCATTCCCGAACCGTCAGCCTCGCTTCATTGCCGCAGTCATGTTTGATTGTGAAAAATCCTTTGCGGAGGGCAATGGGAACGGCACGGCTGCGCTTGCGTTTAGTACCGTGAATCATTTTAATCGTTGTTCCGGCTTTCACGCAACGAATTTTACCGCAAAGGGGATGCACTTTTCCAATGGGAGAGACACCAATCATCGAATTAAAAAACATCGCCGTTTCCTTTGATGGCGAGGCCGTTCTGAAAGATTTCAATCTCCGTATCCGGGGAGGCGAATTTGTCACCCTGCTTGGTCCGTCGGGATGTGGAAAGACCACGACCCTGCGGATTGTCGGCGGCTTCGTTCATCCGGACCAGGGCGATGTTTTTTTCAATGGCCAGAAAATCAACGATGTTCCACCGCACAAGCGCGAGGTCAACACCATTTTCCAAAAGTATGCGCTGTTCCCGCATTTGAATGTTTATGACAATGTGGCGTTTGGAATGCGGGTCCATGGCAAAAGTGAAAAGGAAATCAAATCGACCGTGAAGAACATGCTGAACATGGTCAATTTGAATGGTTTTGCGCACCGCAATGTAAATCGCCTGTCCGGTGGCCAACAGCAGCGCGTCGCCATCGCCCGTGCGTTGGCAAACCATCCGAAGGTTCTTCTTCTGGATGAGCCGCTGGGCGCGCTTGACCTCAAGCTGCGCAAGGATATGCAGGCCGAGCTCAAAAAGATTCAGCAGCAGACGGGAATCACCTTCATTTTTGTCACACACGATCAGGAAGAGGCGCTTTCGATGTCCGATACTGTCGTGGTGATGGATAAAGGAGAGATTCAGCAGATCGGTTCTCCGCAGGATATTTATAACGAGCCAAAGAACGCGTTTGTGGCAGACTTTATCGGGGAAAGCAATATTTTGGACGGCGTGATGGTTGACGACTATCTAGCCGAGTTTGCGGGGCAAAGGTTCCGCTGTGTGGACAAGGGGTTTGCGAAAAACGAACCCGTGGATGTGGTCATCCGCCCGGAGGACATCGATGTGGTGGCGCCGGACGAGAGCCCCCTCTCCGGTGTGGTGACCAGCGTGACGTTCAAGGGCGTGCATTACGAGATCATTGTGGATGTCGCAGGGTTTAAATGGATGATTCAATCGACCGACTTCCAGGAGGAAGGCAGTAAGATCGGTTTGCTTTTACAACCCGACGATATCCATATCATGAAAAAATCGGAATATTCCGGAATGTTCGGAGATTATACGACGTTCAGCGATGAGATGGATGAGGATATCCTTGCATCTCAGAGGGAGGAGGCGGAAGAAGAGGATGAGATCTAAAACCGCTTCCATCCCATATGGAATTTGGATGGCTATTTTTATTGTTGTCCCCATGATTTTGGTGGTGATTTTCGCATTTACCGATAAAAGCGGCCGGTTCACGCTGGAAAATATCGCAGCTGTAGGACAGTATTCCAATGTTTTTTTGCGCTCCATTTGGCTGGGTGCAATCGCCACAGGGATCTGCCTGCTGGTGGGGTATCCGCTGGCCTATATCATCTCACGCACCGGCGCACGTGTGCAAAGCGTACTGGTGATGCTGGTGATGCTGCCCATGTGGATGAACTTTTTGCTGCGCACCTATGCGTGGATGACGCTCTTGGAGGACAACGGCATCATCAATACGGCGCTTGCCACGCTGGGATTGCCAAAGCTGCATATGATCAATACGTCCGGCGCGGTGGTGCTGGGCATGGTCTATAACTATATCCCCTATATGATCCTGCCGTTGTATTCCGCCCTGGCCAAGATGGACCATTCCGTCATCGAGGCGGCGCAGGACCTCGGCGCCAACCAACGCCGTGTGTTCACGAAAGTGATTTTCCCGCTCAGCATGCCAGGCGTCATTTCGGGGATTACAATGGTGTTCGTCCCCGCAGTGAGCACCTTCATCATCTCCAAGATGCTGGGCGGCGGATCAAACCTGTTGATCGGCGACCTGATCGACATGCAATTCCTTGGAAGCGCGTACAATCCCAATTTGGGGTCGGCTATTTCCCTGGTGCTGATGGTGCTCATCCTGATTTGTATGGGTATCATGAATCAGTTCGACGACGGCGAAACGCGCGGGGGAGGGCTGATGATATGAAAGTTGCATCGAAAGTATACACCTTCCTGGTTTTTCTTTTCCTATACGCGCCGATTTTTGTCTTGATTATTTTCTCCTTCAATGATTCGGATACAATGAGCCGTTCGGTATTTTCCGGCTTCTCGCTGCGGTGGTACGCCCGTCTGTTTGAAGACCGCATGATTATGGATGCGCTCAAAAATACGCTGATCATTGCGGTTGTTGCGGCCGCGGTAGCGACCGTACTTGGCACGGTTGCGGCCATTGGGCTCAATGGGATCCGCAACAAATGGGTCCGCCGCATGATGATGAATGTCACCAACCTTCCGATGGTCAATCCGGAAATTGTAACAGGCGTTTCCCTGATGCTCTTGTTCGTCTTTGTGGCCCAAAGCTTGGGAGGGCTTTCCCTCGGGATGTTGTCCCTGATTTTGGCGCACATTACGTTTTGTACGCCCTATGTGGTGCTGTCCGTCCTGCCAAAATTGCGGCAGATGGACCCACACCTCTATGAAGCGGCCCAGGACCTGGGCTGTGACCCGCGGCGGGCGTTTTTCAAGGTGGTCCTTCCGGAGATTATGCCGGGCATTGTGACTGGCATGATTATGGCTTTCACCCTTTCCATCGATGACTTTATCATCAGTTACTTTACAAGCGGCACCACCCAGACGCTGCCGATCTATATCTATTCGATGACCCGGAAGCGGGTAAGCCCGGAGATCAATGCACTTTCCACCTTGCTGTTTGTGGCCGTTTTGTTTTTGCTGGTGATTGTCAACCTGCGCCAGGCAAGGGACAAGCGCGCACAGGAGAGAAAGGAGGGCCTGGAACCGTGAGTTTCAAAAAGCGTTTTCTGGCTCTTTCTGCGGCGGTGCTCCTTTTGCTGGGCATGTCCGTCCCCGCTGGGGCTTCCTCTGAGGAAGAGGAACCGGCTGCACCGAAGCGCGGTGTCACCATCAATGTCTACAACTGGGGGGAATACATTTCCAACGGCGTGGAGGGGACGCTGGATGTGAACGCGGAATTCACCCGCCGCACGGGGATTGACGTGAACTACACCACCTTTGATACGAACGAATCCCTCTATTCCAAGCTGGCCGGCGGCGGGGCCAATTACGATGTGATTATCCCTTCGGACTACATGGTTTCCAAGCTGATCGAAGAGGGGTATTTAGAGAAGCTGGACTTCGATAACATCCCCAACTTCCAGTACATTGACGAGCAATACCGCAATCCCGATTACGACCCGACCAACGAATATTCCGTGCCTTACACTTGGGGTGTCGTGGGAATTTTCTATAATAAGAACTATGTGAAAGAAGAGATCAACAGCTGGAAGATCCTGTGGGATGAACAGTATGCAGGAAAGATTTTGATGTTTGACAACCCGCGGGATTCCTTTGGCATTGCGCAGAAACTGCTGGGATACTCCTTTAACTCCACGGACGAGCGCGAGTGGCAGGAGGCGGCCATGCTGCTGAAAGAGCAGAAGCCGTTGGTGCAGGCATATGTGATGGACCAGATCTTTGATAAGATGGCGAACGGCGATGCGTGGTTGGCGCCGTACTACGCGGGAGATGCGGCCACGCTTGTGGAGGATAACCCAGACATCGGTTTTGCGATTCCCACCGAAGAGGGGACAAACTTCTTCGTGGATGCACTCTGCATCCCAAAAGGGGCTGCTCATAAAAAAGAGGCCGAAGAGTACATCAATTTCCTCTGCGATCCGGAGATTGCCGCCGCAAATGTGGATTACATCGGCTATTCAACCCCGGAATCGGCGGCAAAGGAGTTGCTTCCGAAGGAGACCGTAGAGAACCCGATTTTCTATCCGCCGCAGGAGATTCTGGACAATTCCGAGGTGTTTGTCAACCTTCCGGAGGAAACCAGCTTACTGTTGGATTCCCTCTGGGCAGAGGTAAAGATGGGCGGTCCTGGAGAGACAGCCACGCTAGTGGCAATATTGGCAGGTTTTTTACTGCTCTATATTGGGATTGTCGTCTATAAAAAGATCAAGGCAAAGCGAGAATTGCAATAGATATATCCCCCGGCTTTGGCTGGGGGATTTCCATTTTGGAAAAGGCTTTCCGGCAGGATCCTGATTCCTGCCGGGTTAGAAGTCGTACGTTTGAAAGGATGGTACAACATGGAGCGATTGACCAAGAGAGAACTCCCTGAAAGCCCTTGGCGGGTAGAGCCCGCCGCAGTGGAGCGCACGGAATTCGGCTACAGTGGGACGGCAATCGAACGATTGGCCAAGTTTGAAGACATCTTGGAAGCGGTTTTGGAGGAGCAGGGGCGTTTAGGGCCGAAACTGGAACAAATGCGCATCGATGGAAAGACCCATTCGTATCAGTTTAAGGAAATGATGGGAAAAAAGCTGATGAATGCACATCTGTTGGCGCTTTTCAAAACACATGGGATTATGGACTGAGAAAGAGGATTGCGGTTTCTATAGGAGAATGATACAATAAGAGGGACAAGACGTGTAATGGGGCGTTTTCCGGCCGCCCAAAAGACGCGCGAAATTAGAGAAAGGGGAAGGAAGTATATGCGCACAAAGATTCAAAACAAAACTGCCAGTGCAGAGATCGAGTCCCTGGGTGCCCAGCTGATGAGCCTCAAAAATGCGGAGGGGACGGAATACCTCTGGCAGGGGAACCCTGCATTTTGGAGCAGCCGCGCGCCGGTGCTGTTTCCTACCGTGGGAAACGTACGCGGTGGGACAACGATTATCAATGGAAAGCCCTATGCGCTGAAGCGCCATGGGTTTGCTCGCAATCTGGAGCACTCGGTGTTGGATTCCGGTGCAAATTTCATTACGTATTCCCTCAAAGACTCAGAGGAGACAAGAAAGCTGTATCCGTTTGTCTTTGAACTGCGGGTCACTTACCGGTTGGTCGAAAACGGCCTTACAACGGAATTTGCGGTGTTTAACCGGGGGGATAAGGAGCTGCCGTTCGGGATCGGCGGCCATCCGGGATTCCGTTGCCCGCTGGTTCCGGGGGAGCGCTTTGAGGATTACCGCATCCTGTTCGAAAAAGAGGAGACGGCCGATTGCCCGACCATTGACATCCAGACAGGTTTGATCGACTTCCATAAGCGCCATACGGTTCTGCGCGGGGAGCGGGAGATCTCCCTGCGGCACGATTTGTTTGTCAACGACGCGCTGGTATTTGATGCGCTTGAATCTACAAAGGTGAAGGTGGTCAGCCGTGTTTCGGGCCGGGGAGTAGAGATGGATTTCGCTGGCTATCCGATGTTGGGCATCTGGTCGCCGTTGGGGGAGGCGCCGCTTGTTGCGCTGGAGCCCTGGGCGGGATGCGCGACGGCCAAGGATGAGGACGACGTGTTTACCCATAAACGGTATCTAAACGTATTGGAGCCGGGAGAGAGTAAAGTCTTCACCTTTACGGTCAAGCTTTTATAAAAATTTGAAATTTGGATAGATTATCCCTGCCATTTTACAGAAATTCCTGTAAAATGGCAGGGATTTTTGATGTACCTTCTCTTTCCCACAAAACCAATCCCATCCAAAAACCTCCTGAGAATGCCGTAAACCTGCGCCGCTTTGCCAAATTGTGACGGAATAAAAGAATATTGCTAACATATCTTTCACGCAGCGAGGCAAAGTAAGAGATGCCGGTTCGGATAAGAGCCGGCAGGCGGCGTCGAAGGAGGTGAGACCAATGAGACCGTCAAGGAAACATTATGGGAAATATCTGGTTTTTGCGCTGACCGTGACAACCGGTCTTTTGGTGAGTATGGTCGGCGTTGCGCGTTATTTTACCCCGAACGAATATTATGTGAAACGAGGAAACCAATTGCAGTGGGATTCACAGTGGATTTCCCTGGAAAACCCTTACAATGAAGGCGATTTGCCAGCGGGGACAGCGACTTCGTCGAACGAGACCTATCGTGCGGAGTTGATGCTCTTTCACACGGTTCCGGTTAAAACCGTGGACGTAAAGGTGGTGGAAGATCGGGAAGTAGCGCTTTGCGGCACACCGTTTGGGATCAAGATGTTTACCAATGGTGTGATGGTTGTCGGCGTGGCAGATATCCAAGGGGAAGACGGAACGGCGAATCCCGGGACGGACGCCGGATTGGAAGCGGGCGACATCATCACCGCTCTGAATGGGCAACCGGTTAACCGAAACGAAGAAATCGCACAGGCGATGGAAAAGAGCGCGGGAAAGCCTGTGAAAATTGCTTTTCTGCGCGAGCAGGAATCTATGGAGACGACGCTTCTTCCAGTCCGCTCCAAAGTAGATGGGACCTATAAGGCAGGCCTTTGGGTCCGCGACAGCACGGCGGGAATTGGTACGCTGACCTTTTACGATCCCTCCACGCAGGAGTTTGCAGGCCTTGGCCATGGAATCTGCGATACGGATACCACCGAGCTGATGCCCCTGCGCAACGGGGAGATCGTACCTGTTACCATCAATGGCGTGGTTAAGGGACAAAAGGGCGCCCCAGGAGAGCTGCGCGGATATTTCAATACGGATGTCCCCATGGGGACACTGCACGCCAATCTCGATCAGGGGGTCTACGGGCAATTGAATAGCGGCGCTGTGGAAGAACAAAAGCTGGCCGGGGATACGGTCTGCGTTGCCATGAAGCAGGAAGTTCAGGCCGGGGCCGCGCAGATTTTGACCACTGTGGACGGCGGCGAGCCGCAGTTTTACGATGCTGTGATCGAAAAAATTAGTTATCACGATACGGAAAGCAGCAAAAATATGGTCCTCCGGATTACGGACCCCACCCTTTTGAGCACCACCGGAGGCATTGTGCAGGGGATGAGCGGAAGCCCGATCGTCCAAGATGGCAAATTGGTGGGCGCCGTTACCCATGTATTTGTCAATGATCCGACACGCGGATATGGGATTTTTGCAGAGAACATGCTCGGCACCTGTCAGAGCGTGTTGGGAGAGGTAGAAACAACGGTTGCGTAAACGAATGTTTCCAGAGTATATTTCCCCCTAATAAGAAAAATATTTTTACAAGCTATTGCCAATTTTACCAATATATGGTATTATATCAGCACAATCAATCTATTAGGGGGATTTCGTATGGAAAAGCGGTTAAAGGTATTGGTTTCAAATGACAGTGTAGAATTTCAGCAAGAATGCGGCCAAGTTCTGGAGGATTCCGGGATGGAATTGATTTATACGCAAAAAGATGGCGTAAAATTGCTGGAGAAAATCGAAGCAATCCACCCCGATGTGGTCCTTGCCGATCTCTTCATGCCCCGTCTGGACGGCATCGGTGTGATGCATGCGGCGGACAAATTGGGACATCAAAAGCCATTATTTGTAATAATTTCCAATTTTACCAGCCCAACTTTAGAGCGTGAAGTGATGACCTCCGGCGCTGCGTATTTTGCGGTTTCTCCGTTTAATGCATCGGAACTTGCAGAACGCATCGTTCAGATTGTTGGTTTGACGGAAGGTGCCCTTCAACCGGAATCGGAGCCATCTTTGGAAATCCAAGTCACGGAAATTCTGCACCAGATCGGCGTTCCCGCCCACATCAAAGGATACCATTACCTGCGTGACTCCATTATCATGGCAATTGAAACACCGGAAATTATCAATGCGGTGACGAAGCAGCTCTATCCAAGTGTTGCAAAGAAATACGACACGACCAGCTCCCGCGTAGAACGCGCCATTCGCCATGCGATCGAGGTTGCATGGGACCGCGGCGACGTCGATATTCTCAACAGCTATTTCGGCTATACCATCCACAACACGCGCGGGAAGCCAACCAATTCGGAATTTATCGCAATGATCAGCGACCGTCTACGCCTGCATATGAAATCTGCCAGCTAAGTTGCGAATACTCGCTTTTTGGGGATAAGTTGTATTCAAAAAGGCCCTCTCTTCTGTGGAAATCGTCCACGAAGGGAGGGCCAAACTTTTTAAATTGGACAGTTTTATAGTTCTTTGATGGCTTCCATCTTTTGATAAAGCTCTGGAAAATGTTTTTTCATACTCATGGGGCGGAATGTTTTGGCGTTGACCCAAGCGTGGAGGGTGGAGCCGGTATTGATCGGCTTGTCCTCGCCCTGCTTGAAGACGCGGTAGGCAAAACGGATTCTGGATGGGGTCAATTCGGCGATGGATGTTTCGACCGTCAAGACGTCCTCATAGCGGGCGACTCCGATGTACCGGCAGCTGAGTTCCACAAGCGGCGTCATTACCCCCATGCGCTCCAATTCCGAATACGTGATGCCCGTCTCTTTAATGAGGTCCGTCCGGCCGATTTCATACCAAACCGGATAATTCGAATGGTGTACAATGCCCATCTGGTCCGTTTCCGCATAACGGACGACCACTTGGCTTTTGCTAATCATAGAATCCCTTCTTTTATCAATAATTTCAAGATTACGATCCGATTTTATCATATTTCCCCGTATGGAATCCAGTATAAAATCTATCATAAAAGTGATATTTCCTGTTGGATATTTTGTAAAGGGAGGTCCAAAAAGTAAATAGGAATCCGGCAAAAGATAATCGCATAATAAGAATATAGATTTATAAATATAATGAAATAATTATAATTATTGACTGTTTTACTATAATATGTTAATGTTTAACTGTATGAAAAGCTGGTAAAATATTTTTTACGAGGTCTCAAAAGAAAGGAGGTACTTGGGATCTCAACTTTGCGAATTTTTAAGAAGAAAGGGGAAATTGTATGAAAAGGTGGAAAAAATTTATCAGCTCCATACTCGCAATTGCCATAGCCACCAGTACCCTTCCAGCTTCTTTCGTATCCTTTGCACAGGATAATTCCTTTAAGATTGAAGCGGAGACGGGCTATATGGTGGACCGCGACGGCGAGAAGCTCGATCAGGCACCTGCAACGGATGATCAACATGCCAGCGGAGGGGCGTACTATGGTCATTTTGATGACGGTGCTGGCAGAGGGCTTATCCTGGAAAATGTATCCGAGACGGATGCAACATCGCTTTCCATCAAGTATGCTTCTTATAACCAAGGGACCTTCGATATTTATATCAATGCGTCCAAGGAGGCGTACCAACTAGCATTTATCGCTACGGGTGACTGGTATATGGACACCGGGAGAGAGGTTTCTGCGAACATAGAAATTCCGGCCGGTGCAACCATTAAGATTGTCCCCAGCCGGCCCGCCAATATTGATTACATAACGTTGGGGAGCCGGGCGGCGGACTCCGAGTTGATCGAAGCGGAAACAGGGTATATGGTCGACCGCAACGGCAATCAAATTGATCAAGCGCCTGCTACAGACGACCAATATGCCAGCGGCGGCGCCTATTACGGCCATTTTGATGAAGGCGAAGAGAAAGGGCTCGTGCTGGAAAATGTGACCAGCACCGCCAAAACGTCGCTTTCCATCAAATATGCTTCTTTCAATAACCAGGGAACCTTTGCCATTTATATCAACGATGAGGAAAGCGCTTACCAGCTTTCTTTCAGCGCTACGGGCGGTTGGTATATGAACACTGGAAGGGAAGCATCCGGCTGCATTGAAATCCCTGCTGGTGCAACCATTCGAATTGTCCCCAGCCGTCCTGCCAACATCGACTATATTGTCTTGGGAACCGAGACCGATCTTCCTGCCATTCCCAATGAGGATGACTTTGTCTTGATTGAGGCGGAGACGGGCTACATGGTGGATCGCGGTGGCAATCGAATCGACCAGGCCCCCGCGACCGATGACGAATATGCCAGCGGTGGCGCGTATTACGACCACTTTGACAGCGGCGAGCGCAAAGGTTTGATTTTGGAAAACAATACCGGTGAAGATAAGACTTCCATTGCGATTCGGTATGCTTCCAAAGGGTATACTGGAACCTTCGACCTCTATATCAATGATTCCAAAACCGCGCGCCAGCTCGCATTTACGTCGACCAGCGACTGGTATATGAATACGAGCAATATCGTTTCCGGCCGCATCGACATCCCGGATGGCGCAACAATTAAAATTGTCCCGAGCAATCCGGCGAACATCGACTATATCGTTCTCGGAAATGACGAGACGCTCCCGGTGATCCCAGAGGAAACGGTTTCCCGTGAGCAGGAGCTTGCCCGTCAGATGGAAACGGAAAGCATCGTCCTTGCCCAAAACGACGGCGTCCTGCCGCTCTCCGAGGACACCAAAATCGCGGTATTCGGAAGCGGACAGCTGGCGCCAGCCACCGGCGGTTCCGGTTCAGGAGCGGCCAACGGGGAATACACCTCCAACTTTATTGATGGGCTGTATGAACTGGGGATCGAACCGTATCAGGAGCTTTTGGAGTATTACGAAGAGCGCGTCCATTCCAACCGGGATATCGACCATGGCTGGGATACCAGCACAGAATATCCGGACGAATGGGGTACCCCTGTGTATTCCGGGACAAGCTGGTCGCACGCTGCAGGGGTCAATACGCCCGACGTCAAGTTGGATAACGGGGAAATCACCGACGACGGAATCGTCGCAAGGGCTGCGCAAGAGAGCGATGTCGCCATCGTCTACATCACCCGCACCACCGGCGCAGAAGAGATGGACCGCATCGAGCAACCGGGCGACTGGAACTTGAACGCATCCGAGCGGGTGCTTCTGGAACAGGTTTCGGACAAATTCGATCGGATTGTCGCCATTCTCAGCATCAATGGGCCGATCGAAATGTCGTGGGTGAAGGAATACGGCGTGGATGCCGTCATGATCTCCTATGCAAGCGGTTCCCAGAATGGGTACGCCATGGCGGACCTCGTTTTTGGCAAAGAGAACCCGAGCGCCAAGCTTGCGGATACCATTGTCGAGACTTATGACGAACATCCTACAGCGGATACCTTTGGCTACATTACATATTCGGAGATGGGTCTGGATGGCGAAGCCAACCATACTGCGTTTGGCGATGAGGACCCGATCAGCCCCTATCTGGAAAATATTTATGTCGGCTACCGTTACTTCGATACCTTTGGCAAAGAGGTGCTCTATCCCTTCGGAAGCGGGCTTTCCTATTCGGATTTTGCCTTTGAGGATATGGACGTCGGCTTGAACGCTGCGGACAAGAGCATCACCGTCAGCGCAACCATTGAAAACGTTACGGAGGATCCGTCCATTGTCCCCGGCAAAGAGGTAATGGAGGTCTACGTGTCCATTCCAGACGGGAAACTGGAACAGCCCTATCAGAAGCTGGTCGATTACGAAAAGAGCGAAGAGCTTGCGGCCGGCGAATCCCAGCGGATCTCCATCGATGTCCCGCTGAAAGACCTTGCCTCTTATGATGAGGAACGTGCTGCCTATATCCTCGAGCCCGGCACCTACTATTTGCGCGTCGGTTCCTCTTCGCGGGATACCCATATCGCAGGCGCGTTTACAATCGAGGATACCATCGTTGTCGAACAGTTGACCAATCAATTGGTCATGTCCGACGATGCAAAGGCGTTGTTTGAAGAAAAAGCATTGACAAAAGAGGGGGCGACCCCCATCACGTATGACGGCGAAGCGGAAGAGATGCAGAAGGCAGAGGCAGAAGCGTTTACCGTCACCGCAGACGATGTGGAGGTAAGCCTGGAAGCCCCCACAGTCACGGAACCAAGCTTCCGTGAGCTTCCGGAGGATGAACCGGTCCATAAATTCTCCGAAGTGCAGTCCGGGGATATTTCTCTGGAGGACTTTGTCGCGCAGATGACCGAGGATGAGCTCATCACCTTCCTGTCCGGCGGCAACTACCGCAAAGACGATGGTGTGGGCTATTCGGACGACAGCGGCATCCCGGAGAATTTTGCTTCCAAGGCTTCCGGCGTTGGCGGCGCAGGACAGACCCGCAACATCGAGCGCTTTTCCATCCCGTCCATCACCTTTGCCGATGGTTCGGCTGGAATTGGTTATAGTGCGATCCCAGGCGTCCGCGATAAAAACATCGGCTGGCCGCGCGCAGCGGCGATGGCCTGCATCTGGAACAAGGAACTTCTGCGGGAGTTCGCGGTCGAGATGGGCAAGGCGATGCTGGACATCAATGTCGATGTATGGCTGGCGCCGAGCATCAACTTGCACCGCAATCCTCTGGGAGGACGCGGCAACGAATACTATTCGGAGGACCCGATCCTTTCCGGCCTCGTTGCATCGGTCGTTGCGGAAGGTGTGGCAGAAAGCGGTGTGACAGTCTGCTTAAAGCATTTTGCTGGAAACGACCAGGAGTATTACCGCCGCGGCGTCATCAACGATACCACGGAACAGAATGGCACCAGCCGGGATGCCATCAACGTGATTGCCACCGAACGGACCTTGCGTGAGATCTATTTGAAACCGTTTGAGATGGCTGTAAAGACCGGCAAGGTCATGAATGTCATGTCCGCCTTTAATAAGATCAATGGACAATACTGCGCGTCCAATGAAGGCCTTCTCACCGATATTCTGCGCGGGGAATGGGGCTTCCAGGGCTTTGTAGTGACCGACTGGGGCGACTATGACGTCCTTGCGCATGAAGGGCATGCTTTGGCGGCCGGCAATGACTTGAACATGCCGGGCGGCCACAGCCGGTACTGGATTACAAATAAATACCGCGAGAGCTTGGCGGATGGCAGCCTGACGCTGGATCAGATGCGGCGCAGCGCCTATCGCCTGTTGAACACCATTCAATCGAGTGCACTTTCCTCCATGCCGGAAAAGCACAATTTTGCAAGCAATCTGTCGATTCAATCCACAACCTTGCCCGATGCAAAGATCGGGTTTGAATATTCGGAGAGCAAGGTCAACCCGTTGATTGCCGCTGGAGGGAAAGGCTCGCGCTATTCCTTCCAGGTTGCTGCGGATTCCCCGGCGCAATTGCCAGAGGGCATCACGCTGCGGCCGAACGGAGCGTTAACCGGCATTCCCGCCGCTGGGACGGAGGGAAGCTACGACATTAAATTCCAGGTCACGGATAATACCGGCGCCTCGGCAACCAAACAGCTTACCCTGACGGTGAACGGCGAGCTTTCTATTGCTCCGGAAGAACTGCCGGTTGTTGTGCTGAACGAAGCTTACGAACAGAAGCTCACCGCAAGCGATGCGCAGGGAAATCCCGTGGATGCGATTTTTACCACCACGGATGCTCTTCCCACTGGATTGACCCTTTCCGAGGATGGCACGATCCGCGGAACCTGCACCGATATTGGCGACGGGGGATTTGATATCACCATTTCGGTCGTTTCCAAGGACGGCAGCAAAACCGGAACGGTGTCCTATAAGTTGGACGCCATTTCGAGCACAGCGCAGATTGGCACGGAGTCCCTCGAAGATGCCGTTCCCGGCGAATTCTATAGCTTTGCGCTGTCGGCGGACGGGGGCGTCCAGCCCTATACCTGGGAAGTGAGCGCTCTGCCGGAGGGCTTCGTCCTGCACGACGGCGCCATCAAGAGCGGAAGATTGTCCGGAAAGGACTTCTTGGAGCAGACGGTTCCGGAATCTGCCGAAGGTGTTTATGAAATCGAGGTCAAATTGACCGATTCCATCGGCTACGAGGATACCAAGACTTTCCTGTTGAAGGTTGGAAACCCGGACGAAGAGGCCTTTGCGATCACGACCGGCTCCCTGGAAACTGGACGGGTTGGCGCCAGCTATGAAACGGTGTTGACTTCGATCAATGGGGAAGGGGATGTTCGCTATACCTTGGCGGAAGACAGTGATTCTTTGCCAGATGGAATGACTCTTTCAGAGGATGGAATCCTTTCCGGCACACCGTCCCTGTTGTCTTCCAATCTGTATCGCATCGTCATCCGCGCAACCGATGGGAGCGGCAGCACCTGCGATCGCACCTATTCGCTGTATATTGCGGGCCAGCTTACCGCCGATCCTGCCGCCTTCCAAGTGCTGAATGCATCGGAAGGAAAAGCGTTCAAGCAGAGCTTTTCCGCGACCGGTGGGTATAACAATGAGTACAAATTCGAACTGGCGGAAGGAAGCAGCGCACTGCCGGCCGGCCTGTCGATGACTTCCGACAGCTCCGGTATGACCATTTCCGGAACGCCAGAACCGGGAACCGCCGGTACGTATGAGCTCCTCATTTTGATGGATGCTGCGGAATTTGGAGGAAACCCGGTCACCAGCGTGATCCCCTACACGCTAGTTGTGGAGCCGGAGGAGATCAATCTGGCACTCGAAAAAGACGTCTATGCCAGCTCCTACATCGATATGCCGCCGGAATGGGCGGTCGACGGCAATATGGGCACCCGCTGGTCCTGCTACTGGCAGGATGGGGACGTTGACACGCCGTGGCTGACTGTGGACTTGGGCGCAGATTATGCTATCTACCGGGCTGTCATCTACTGGGAGACCGCACAGGCGAGCGAATACGTGATCCAGGTCTCGGACGACAATGAGACGTTCACCCCGGTGGACGTGGTCGGGCGTTCTCTCAATGGCAACACCCATACGTGGGAAATCGAGGCTACCGGACGCTATATCCGGATGCAGAGCATCAAAGCGGCTACGAAATGGGGATCGTCCATCTTTGAATTTGAGGTGTACGGCACTCCGGCGGAAGAAACGGATTATAGCATTGCTTCAAAAACCTATGCGATAGATGCAGAAAACGCCATTGTTTCTGGCATCCCGGCGAAGACGACCGCAGAGGATGTCCTGTCCGAATTGACTTGCCAGGCACAAGATGCAACGATTCAAATAGTTGATGCGTCTGGAGAAGCCCTAGATGGCGGTGGCATGGTTGCTTCTCAGATGAAGGTACAGGTTGTCGCTCACAATGAAGTCAGAAAGGAATATGTGGTTTCCGTGCTAGGCGATTTGGATGGATCTGGCGGCCCAAGTGAGGCGGCTATCGAACAAATCCAATCTTACATCCTCGGGGATGCTTCTTTGAATCTTCTCCAAGCATTGAGCGCGGATGTCAAGCCGGATGGAAAGATCAATGTGCAGGATCTTGTTTTGATAAAAAAATCGATCTTGCTCGGCCAATGACTCTTGCAAATCCTAGTTAGATAACCTTTAAATGGCCCCTAAGCCCCTTATACAAGGCTTGGGGGCCAGCTGAATGAAGCAGACCAATGACTATGCGGCGATTCCCTCTAAAATAGAACATCCAGATATGGAAAAAAGGCGGTATTCCGATCCCGTGCGAAGGGCACATAACCGGAATATCGCCTTTTCTTTTGAAGTTGATAGGAGAGAGGGCTGCTTTAAAAAGATCCTTGCTGTTTGTTGCTGGCACGCACGATTCCTTCCAGCGTGGCCAATCCATCGGATACCATGAGACCATTTCGTGGGATGGGCTCTTTTACATTGGCCCATCCATGTTCGTCCAGTTGTATACCGGCAATTTCCGGTTTATGATGGAATTACAAACGTAAAAACCGGCTTGCCTTAATCAAATCCGGACCTGTCCCCGGTTCTTCGTACCGCCGAAGAAGCAGGGAATGGCAAGAGATGTTCTGGCCTTGTTTGAACCGTTTATCTGGCTAAGGACAGCGCAGCGTTCGCCGTTTGCCAACAGTTGCAATTGATCGTTTAATCCCGAAGATCCGCGTTCCAATCGAAGATAATCCCTGTTTTGGGGTCCATTTCAAATTCATATTTCATATTGTTGTAGGACAGTTCACCCTCGTACCGGCCGCGGCCATCGCCATGTTCTTCCCAAATTTGAATCATATCTGGAGAGGCACCGGGAACTTTTGCTTGGATAATAGCACGGGCTTCCTCTAATGTTACGGCCTTTCCGCCAAGTGCGTCCAGCCATTGTTCATCAACCTCATAATCGGCCCCCACGATCTGACCACCGGAAATTGACACTTCGAAGTCGTAATCTCCATAATCAGTTTCAAATTCAATATCATAAATAGGGATGTCATGATCTCCGTCCCGCTCTATCTTTACATGATAAGCATCTTCCTCTGGA
This sequence comes from Anaeromassilibacillus sp. 1001302B_160321_C8, assembly GCF_015554745.1. Classification (NCBI taxonomy): domain Bacteria; kingdom Bacillati; phylum Bacillota; class Clostridia; order Eubacteriales; family Acutalibacteraceae; genus Anaeromassilibacillus; species Anaeromassilibacillus sp. 1001302B_160321_C8. The sequence continues at coordinate 114,720 of NZ_JADNJD010000008.1, forward strand.
ACACCAGCGTTGGCAAGGGCAATGGATAAGGCTTCTTCTTTGTCAATTGCTGAGGAGAAGATCTCTTCCTGCGAACCGCTGTTTCCTTCAAGTAGCACAGAACCGGCTGCTTCACTCTCAATAGAAGCATCATCTAGGGTAGATGGGATGTCCGATAAATTCACAGAGACAGGATTCCTTCCTGTATTTTGGAAGAATGTAGCCCCTTTTAGATGACAACCTGTAAAAGTGGTGGAAACGAAAAGAAAGGCTAGCGCTGTAACCCATATATGTTTTTGCTTGTTCATGAAATTCTCCCCTTACTCGTTCAATTGACCAGTAAAAGCAAAATAACCGGATGTACAAGTTTATGAGGCCACGCAACAGGCTGGAACAACTATTTATTCGCAGATCGCGCCATAGCACTCCGGCCGGCGGTCGCGGAACATCCCCCAGGAAAGCCGCGCCTCCCGGATCGCGGCAAAATCGTACTGTGCGCACAGCACGGCGTCGCCTTCGCGCCCGGCCTGCTGCAAAATGGCGCCGGTCTCGTCGGTCAAAAAACTGCTGCCATAAAATTGCAGTGCAGAAGTCTGCCCGCCGTTTTCGGGGCAAGGGGTGACACGTTCGAGCCCATAGCGGTTGGCCGCTACCACGGGCACGACATTTGCCGCCGAATGGCCCTGCATGGCGCGCTGCCAATGGCCGGCGCTATCCACTTCCAAGATCGGTTCGCTGCCGATGGCGGTAGGGTATAAAAGCAAATCCGCACCTAGCAATGCCATGCAGCGCGCCGCTTCCGGGAACCACTGATCCCAGCAGATACCGACGCCGATTTTGCCATAGCGGGTGTCCCATACACGGAAGCCAGTATTGCCAGGCGTAAAGTAAAATTTCTCCTGATAATAGTGGTCGTCGGGAATGTGGGTCTTACGGTAAACGCCCAGGACGCGTCCATCGGCATCGATCATGGCGATGGAGTTAAACAGCCGCGTACCGTCGGCCTCATAAAAGCTGACGGGCAGCACAACGCCCAATTCTGCCGCCACAGTGCGCAGACGCTGCACAGCGGGATTTTCGCTGACAGGCGCGGCATAGCTGTAATATTCGTAACGGCGCTCTTGGCAGAAGTACGGGCGCTCAAACAGCTCCGGCAGGAGGATAATCTGCGCACCTTTGGTAGCCGCCTGGCGCACCAATGATTCCGCATGGGCCAAATTTTCGGTGGGGTCTTCGACACAGCGCATCTGCACGGCGCTGACAGTAGTAATGGGCATGGGTTCCTCCTTTTTGTTTACGGACGATTCAATGATAAATGTGGTAGTATCTACAATCTACGCGAAGGATGCTGCGCGCCACAAGCGGACCTTTTGCGGCACAAAACGACATGGTTTTCGCCAAAACAGACGGCCTTACCGCGCAACCTTGGAAAATATATAGGGCTATATAAAACTGGTTCTTTTACGAATAGAAATTTATAAGGCGGACATTCAGCCGTGGCTGTCCGTGGCCGGGATCTGCTGCGTAATACAGTGGATATTGCCCCCGCCCAACAGGATTGCACGCGCGTCGATGCCGATGACGCGCCGGGAGGGGAAGGCTTCGCGCAGGATCGCCAGTGCATGGGCGTCGCTGGCAGCATTTTCTCCGCCAAACTGTGGCACTAGCACCGCGCTGTTGGCAATGTAAAAGTTTGCGTAGCTCCCGGCCAGACGGTCGCCGGGCTCGCGCATGTCCTCGCCGGGGGCAAAATCGTAGGCGGCGCAGTCGGCCTCGGTGCACAGGATTGGATGGTCGGGGATGGGCAGCAGACGCACCTTCAATTTGCGCCCCGCTGCATCAGTCACACCATTCAAATAGTCCAGGCATGCCTTTGACATTGGATACTGCGGGTCAGCTTCGTCGCCGGTCCAAGCTAACACGACCTCGCCCGGCGCTGTGAATGCACAGACGTTATCGACATGCTCGTTTGTCTCGTCCAGGTAAATGCCGCGCGGCAACCACAGAATCTTGCGGATGCCAAGATAGGCAGCCAACTTCTGCTCGATCTGCTCACGGGTCAGGCTGGGGTTGCGTCCAGCACTCAGAAGGCAGGCTTCAGTCGTCAGAAGGGTACCTTCGCCGTCCACGTGGATGGAGCCCCCTTCCAACACAAAATCGCCTGCATCGTAGCAGTCGACGCCCAGCGCCTCGCATAGCGCGGCGGCTACAGCGTCGTCCTTATCCCAATTGGCATACAGGCCGTCGACCGTTCCGCCCCAGGCATTGAACCGCCAGCTGATCCCGCGCAGCGTCCTGCCGTCGGTTACAAACGTCGGCCCTACGTCGCGCGCCCAAGCGTCGTCGCTCTCAATTTCGTGTACGGTTATGCGGGGGAGGTCCGCCACAGCTGCGCGGGCGGCGGCCGCATCTTCGGCGCCGGCAAGCAGATGGACATCCTCTTCCTTGGCAATCTCGCGGATCACGTCCAGAAAAGCGCGCTGTGCGACCGATGGGTCGCGTCCCCAACTGCCGGGGCGAACAGGCCAGATCAACACGGTGGCGCTGTGAGGGGCAAATTCGGCAGGCATAGTAAAACCGTCTGCGGTGGGCAGGGTGCGTAACAGTGCCATGTCAGGAAAGCCTCCCTTTGAAATCTTCATAGCCGAACCGCCGTACCATTTCGCAGCTGCCGTCTCTACGGCGCAGGGCGATGTCCGGCAGCGGCATGCCGTTAAAGGTGTTGTTTTTGACCATGGAATAGATGGCCATGTCGCCAAATACCAACCGGTCGCCGATTTTTGGCATCTCATCAAAGCTGTAGTCGCCGATCACATCTCCGGCCAGGCAAGTGCGCGCCCCCAGACGGCAGGTAACGGCTTTTTCGCCAGGCTCCCCAGCACCGTACAGCGGCGGACGGTAGGGCATTTCCAGCACATCCGGCATATGACAGGCCGCCGATGCATCCAGAATCAAAATTGGCATCCCGTTCTCTACAACATCCATCACCGTGGTAATCAGTGTGCCGGCGTTCAGCGCAATGGCCTCGCCGGGTTCAAGGTACACCTCGACGCCGTAGGTTTCACGGATGCGCCGGATCAGCGCCTCCAATGCGGCAAGGTCGTAGCCTTCCCGGGTGATGTGGTGCCCGCCGCCCAGATTCAACCAGCGCAGCCCGTGCAGAAATTGCCCGAACTTTTTCTCGAACGCTTCAAACGTCTCCACGAGCGGCGCAGCATCCTGTTCGCACAACGTGTGAAAATGTAGGCCCTCGACGCCCTCCGGCAGGGCATCACCCAGTGCGGCGTGGGGAATCCCAAGCCGCGAACACGGCGCACAGGGGTCATAGATGGCGTGGCCTTCCTGCGTCGAATGCTCGGGATTGACCCGCAGCCCAACACTAACCCCCGCCGCCTGCCAGACGGGGCGGTGGTGCTCCAGCTGGCGCAGCGAGTTAAAGCTGATATGATCGCAGATTTTGCACAGCTCGGCCATCTCTGCGTCGGTATAGGCGGGGCAGAAGACGTGGTTTTCGCCGCCAAGCTCTTCGTGTGCCAAGCGCGCTTCGTATAGGCCGCTGGCCGTTGCGCCCGAGAGATAGTGGGCAATGAGCGGGTAGACCCGAAACATCGAAAACGCCTTCTGCGCCAGCAGGATATGGCAGCCGGTGCGCTGCTGGACACCCTGCAAAATTTCCAGGTTGCGGATCAGCGCGGCCTCGTCAATTAGATAGACCGGGGTGCGCAGTTCTTCCATCGAGCAGTTTGCCATGGCGCTCACTCGACGGTAGCGGGGGCCTCATCGACCACCCACGGCAGTCCATACTGATTCAGCAGGTCCATGAACGGGTCGGGGTCCATCTCTTCCAGATTGAAGACGCCCGGCTTCTTCCACGCGCCGTTCACCACCAGCGCCGCACCGATCATGGCCGGTACGCCGGTGGTATAGCTGATGGCCTGACTGCCAACTTCTTGATAGCACTCCTGATGGTCGCAAACGTTGTAGATATAAATGGTCTTTTCCTTGCCGTCCTTGATGCCGGTAAAGATACAGCCGATGTTGGTCTTTCCCTTGGTGCGCGGGCCGAGGGTGGCCGGGTCGGGCAGAAGGGCTTTCAAAAACTGAATGGGCACAATCTCGCATCCCTCAAACATGACGGGGCTGGTCGACAGCATACCGACATTCTCCAGACATTTCATATGGGTCAGGTAGCTCTGGCCGAAGGTCATAAAGAAGCGGATGCGCTTGACGCCGGGGATGTTTTTTGCCAGCGACTCGATCTCCTCGTGGTGCAACAGGTACATGTCCTTTTCGCCAACCTGCGGGAAATCGTAGGTGCGGTGGATTTCCATGGGCTTGGTTTCCACCCAGTGGCCATCTTCCCAATAGCTGCCGTTTGCTGAAACCTCGCGCAGGTTGATTTCGGGGTTGAAATTGGTGGCAAAGGCATAGCCGTGGTCGCCGCCGTTGCAGTCGAGGATATCGATGGTATGGATCTCGTCAAAATAATGCTTGAGGGCATAGGCCGAGAAGACGCTGGTGACGCCGGGATCAAAGCCGGAGCCAAGAATGGCGGTCAGGCCAGCCTCGCGGAATTTCTCGCGGTAGGCCCATTGCCAGCTATAATCGAAGTAGGCAGTGAAGCCCTCCTCCTTGCAGCGCTTCTCATAAACAGCGCGCCAGGCGGGGTCGTCGGTGTTTTCCGGCTCGTAGTTGGCGGTGTCGATATAGTCGACGCCGCAGGCCAGGCAAGCGTCCATAATGGTCAAATCCTGATAGGGCAGCGCGACGTTCAGTACCGCGTCAGGTTTGTACCCATTGATCAGGGCTTTGAGTTCTTCGACGTTGTCGGCGTCCACCTGTGCGGTGGTGATTTTAGTGGTGGTCTTTCCGGCCAACTTTTCCTTCAGTGCGTCGCACTTCGAGACCGTGCGGCTAGCAATGCACAGCTCCGTGAAAGTCCCGCTGTTTTGGCAACATTTCTGGATGGCGACCGAGGCGACGCCCCCGCAGCCGATAACCAACAGTTTGCTCATGAGATACACACTCCTTTTATCATTAGCAGAGATTGGATAACGAATTCAGATGAAAAAGATATTTCCAGGACAGTATGGGGGAGGAAAACTGCCGTTCAACGATCTGGCCTACCCGTTCTCTTCTTCCTCCAAAAGTTCTTCGACATAACGTGGCAACATAAAAGCCCCACGGTGCAGATGGGTTGAGTAATACCACGTTTTGATGTGGCGGGCATTCCAGCGAGCTGCGTTAAAATCCTTCAGTGGATGATATTTTTTCGACGCAAAGCCGAATAGCCAGTACCCCGCCGGGCAGGTGGGAATATGCGCCTGGTATACACGGCTGATAGGGAAGCTGCGGTAAGCACGCTTGTGCATAGCGCGGCAAGTTTCCTCGTCCTCGTCGTAGAAGGGGCTGCCGTGCTGATAGACCATGATGCCATCCTCGTGCAGCGCTTTAAAGCAGCTGCCGTAAAACTCTTTTGTGAAAAGCCCGGCCGCGTGGCCTAAGGGATCGGTACAGTCATTGATGATCAGATCATAATCGTCCGATTTGGTTCGCAGGAATTTCAGCCCGTCCTCGTAGAAGATACGCACACGGGAGTCGCGCAGGCCGCAGGCATTATCCGGAAAATATTTACAACAGACGTCCACGAACAGCTTATCCGGCTCGACGACGTCGATTACTTCGATCTCGTCATACTGCGAAAGTTCGCGCGCGACGCCGCCGTCACCGCCGCCCAAAACCAGGACGCGGCACACATTGGGGTGGACAGCCATCGGGACATGTACAATCATTTCATCATAGGTGAATTCATCTTTTTCGGAGAAGATGACGCTGCCGTCCGACGTCAAAAAGCGACCAAACTCCGGTGAATCAAACACGTCGATGTGCTGGAATTCGCTCTCACCGTGGAATACCTGTTGCTCGACGCGGATGCTCAACTTGACGTTGTCGGTGTGCAATTCACCGAACCAGAGGTCCATATTCTGCATACGATCACTCCTTCAATACATACAGATGGGAGATATCCGAACTAGCCGGCCCCTGCATCGAACAGCCTTTTTCCTTTGCAAATTCGATGTAGTCGATGATCTCCTGGGTGATGACCTCGCCAGGAGCCAAGATGGGGATGCCCGGCGGGTAACACATCACAAATTCGCTGCAAATGCGCCCGGCTGTCTCGTCGATGGGTAGGCATTCCTTTTCCGCATAAAATGCCCGCTGTGGCGTGGCTGCCACCGTGGGGGAGATATACTCTGAGGTGAAAATATTTGTCTCCGGCTTTGCGTAAAGCCGCTTGATATCAGCCAGCGCACCGACCAGACGCTCGATGTCCTGAATGCGGTCGCCAATCGATATGTAGGCCAACATGTTGGACAGGTCGCCGAATTCGACCTGAATGTCGTATTCATCGCGCAGCAAATCGTATACCTCAATGCCGGTCAATCCGATGCCGCGGGTGTAAACGGCCAATTTGGTTACATCAAAATCGAAGATGCTGCCGCCATTAATTAATTCCGAGCCATAGGCATAGTATCCACCGATTTCATTGATCTCGCGCCGGGCGTACTCGGCCATGTCGACCACGCGGGAAAAGCTCTCGGCACCGCGCAGCGCGAGGTTGCGGCGGGAAATGTCGAGGCTTGCCATCAACAGATATGAGGCGCTTGTCGTTTGGGTCAAGTTGATAACGCTGCTGACATATCCAGCATCGACATTTGGTCCAAGGAGCAAAAGCGAACTCTGCGTCAGGCTCCCGCCGGATTTATGCATGGAGATGGCGGCCATATCAGCGCCCACGCGCATGGCGGGGCGGGGTAACCCGGGGCCAAAATACAGATGGGTACCGTGCGCTTCATCAACCAGTGCCAGCATGTTGTGTTCGTGGGCCAGATCGACCAGCGTTTTTAGGTCGGAGCAGATGCCGTAATAAGTGGGATTGTTGATAAAAACGGCCACCGCATCGGGATTTGCCTCCATTGCTGCGCGCACGTCCTCGACTTCCATGCCCAGAGGGATGCCCAACCGTTTGTCGACTTTGGGATCAATATACACAGGGGTTGCCCCACACAGCACCAGTGCATTAATGGCGCTTTTGTGGACGTTGCGCGGCAGGATGATCTTGTCGCCGGGCTTGCAAGCAGCCAGCACCATCCCCTGCACAGAGGAAGTCGTACCGCCCACCATCAAGAAAGCATGTGCCGCATCAAAGGCGTCGGCGGCCAGTTCTTCGGCTTTGCGGATGACGGACACCGGGTGGCATAGGTTGTCTAGCGGTTTCATCGAGTTGACATCGATACTGACACACTTCTCGCCCAGCAGTTGTACAAGTTCGGGATTGCCGCGGCCGCGCTTGTGGCCTGGCACGTCAAATGGCACTACACGTTGACGCCGGAAGCGCTCAAGCGCAGTATAGATCGGCGCCTGCTTTTGGCGTTCCTTGTCCAATGTTCATTCCTCCTGTATCTATCCTTACAGTATCCCGCAAAATGGCAAAAGAAAAAGCAGACAGTGCCCGCCACACGCGACAAGCACTGCCTGCGAAACGATCTATAGGACAGAACAAGCCCCCTTACCATTGCGCGTAAGGCGCACAGGGGGATTTTAGTATCCGGCTGCCTGATCCGTACACTTCAGAGTTTCCGGCGCGCACTAAAGAGGCGCGGCCTTAGCAAATATACTTTACCTACTCTTATTGACGTTTCACAAGTGGTGTGCGATCGCACGGGAAAGAAAGGACCAACTTATAAAATTTGAACCCTGAAAGGTCCATCAATAATTGCGGTGCATTACACCGCACGCGGCAACGGCCAGCCCTGTCCGATGAGCTTTAGGCGGGATTCCCGCCCGGCCAAATATATTTGCATGAGAAGTGCCGTGGCAACATCTATGCATAGCACTTTTATTGTAACATAGATTTGGGCAATGTCAACCGTTTTCGGCGTGATGCGCCATAAGAAACCGGAATGCTACACGAAACCAGCATGCTTGGCGGCTTCTTATGCGCTATGTGGTAAATGAGAATCATAAAACACAACTTTAGGATCTGCTTTTAAGAATTTATATTGGGAGATCACCGCACAAAATGCAAGAAAAAATCCGACTTAGAACACTCTACCCGCTCCCGATAAAGGATGGAATGCCTTTAAAAGAAGGATTAGACATCCCTAGAAAGATGTAGTATTCTATAGTAGGAGCAGCGCATATGGGCAACGCTTGCAAAACCGGCGGCCGGTTGGAATTCCGGCCGCCGCCGTTGTTAGACTGGAAAGGCCCATGGAAGTAGATCCTACCAGTTGTTTCCGCGAGTTTATTTGTGCGTAAATATTTGGTGGGATCAGTTCAAGTGTTTTTATGCGCACTGGGAAGCCTTTTCCCGTGTGGGAAAAAATTGTGCGAAGGCCTTGGGCCCCCATAAATCTGGATTCAAACATGTGCGCTCCTCATTATACCGGTAAAGGTAAAAGGATTCTAACAGAAGGGATCACGGAACGTTTTCCTAACCAAAAGTTGGCAGAGACGGTCCAGGAATTATAAAATATGAAACAGAAAAAATGGCCTTTTTTTGTAGTAGGCATACTTTTGCTGGTTGGGATTGTAGGGAGCATTTTCGTGCTCCAACAACCGGATACCCAAATCGTGGAAATCGTTCAAGATGGGGAAGTGCTCTATCAGTTTGATTTGGAACAGGCCAGCGATCAAACCATCGAGGTGCAATATGAAGGCCGGGTTAATACCATAGAGATCAAAGACCATCGAATCCATATGTTGGCGGCAGAATGCCCCGACCAGACATGTGTGCATATGGGATGGTTGGATTCGTCCGTGCCAATTGTTTGCCTGCCGCACCACCTGGTGATTCAGTTTGCAGAGAATGGGAATGCATTGGATGGAATGGTTGGCTAATGGGGGTGACAGGTTTGAAAGTAAGAAAGTTGACGGAATTGGCGATGCTTACAGCAGTAGCGCTGATTTTTTTTGTTGTGGAACTCCAAATACCAAACCCTTTTCCAATTCCCGGTGTGAAACTGGGGTTGGCAAATATCATCACTGTCTATGCGGTTTACCATTATCGCGTAAGAGAAGTGTTCCTTTTGGTAGTAGCCCGCATTTTATTGGGCTCTTTTTTTGGTGGAGGGATGATGACCCTTATGTACAGTATGGCAGGAGGTTTATTTTGCCTTGTTGGGATGCTGTTGTTAAAGAGGTTCCTTTCAGAAAAGTATATTTGGATTTGTAGCGTGTTGGGCGCTATATTTCACAATATTGGTCAGATGACTGTGGCCTGTATGGTCGCAGGGTGGGGGATATTGTTCTATCTGCCGTTTTTGCTGATTTCTGGATGCTTGGCCGGGGGATTTACAGGGGTGTGCGCACAATTGATTTTACGCAGAACATCTTTAGAAAAGCAAACCCGTCATTTAGATTGATTAGAGATCAAAACAGGAACAATAGGATGTATTTTGGTAGTGTCTAAAGAACATGACCTTAAAAAGTGGAGCGGGGAAAAACTCCAGAGGCTCTTAAGAAGAGTACCAACGGTTTGAAGACAAAATATGGGGGTGTCAAACAAACGGAGTGCAGATCTTAGGATGGCTTAGGGGAGGGGAACCATTTAGGAAAGCATTGGTAAAATCAATCCCTGCAACAACGTTGAGAATCCCTCATCGAATGGGCAATTCTTTCTTCAGGTCTTTTGCCCGAAACGGCCTTAAAACATTATGCATGACAAAAAAGCCAAACCTGGGATGCTTCCTGCATCCCAGGTTTGGCTTGGTGCCGCTAACCGGACTTGAACCGGTACGGAATCACTTCCGAAGGATTTTAAGTCCTTTGTGTCTGCCAATTCCACCATAGCGGCAAATAACGGTAATTATTATAGCACAACACTCGCCCAAAAGCAACGGTTTTGTGCCGGCGAGCACGGGCGACAATGTAGGTGTTACAATGATGAGTGACAAAGTAGAGATAAAAAAAGGTAGCAAATAGGAAAGACCTGTAGTAAGGTTAA
>NZ_JADNJD010000053.1:0-1157 GCF_015554745.1 Anaeromassilibacillus sp. 1001302B_160321_C8
GATCCGGATTCCATGCTGAACCACTACAAAGAGCTGTTGAGCTGGCGCAATGAGATCCGCGCGCTGAAAGACGGCGACGTGGCAGAATATGACACCGGCAATGACGGTGTAGCTTCCTACATCCGTATGACACAGGATCAAAGTGTGCTGGTGGCGACCAACTTGACCGGCGAAGCTGTGACGGTTGAAGTGGAAGCAGACAAAACCTTTGGTTCGTTTGACGAGATCCTGAGAAAGTTTAGTGTTGACACGGAATCCAAGCTGGAAGGAACGACACTGACCATCGCCCCGTATAGCACCGTAGTTCTTGGAAAAGAGGACCAGGTTGTGGTAACACTTGATTCCCAGGGCGGTTCTACATTGGCCCCCATTTGGACCACCGCAGGAAGCACCGTGCTCCTGCCGGAGAATCCGTCTAAGCCTGGCTATGCGTTTAAGGGCTGGTATACGGAGCCGAATGGAGAGGGCAGCCTGTTCTACATCGATACCCCGGTGACGGAGAGCCTCACCGTGTATGCCTACTGGGAGGAAATCCCCACTGGTATCATCGACGAGCAGCCCTCAGACAACTTCTATGAGATCTTTGTCCGCGCATTCTGCGATTCCGACGGGGATGGCATCGGCGACTTCAACGGCCTGGCAAGCAAGATGGACTATTTGCAGGATTTGGGCATCACGGGAATTTGGCTGATGCCAATTACCGAGTCTGGCAGCTACCACGGTTACGATACGGTAGACTACTACAGCGTGGAGCAGGACTATGGGACCATGGAAGACTTTGAGAATATGCTGGATGAAGCGCATGCGCATGGGATCAAAGTCATTATGGACCTGGTGGTGAACCACTGCGGCAGCGGCAACCCGTGGTTCCAGGATGCAATTACCAATCCGGAGACGAGTCCGTACCGCGATTACTTTAAGATTGAGAAGAGCACGGATTACGACGAAGATAAAGACAACAACGCGACGGACGACGCACATTCCGGAAATAAGCGCGTATGGCAACGGTGGTGGGCAACCCCGGGCTACCGCTATCTGGGCTTGTTCGGCGGCGGAATGCCGGACCTGAACTATGATAATCCGGCGGTACATGAGGAAATGATCAATGCCGGCCAGTTCTGGCTGGAAAAAGGCGTGGACGGCTTCCGTCTTGACGC
>NZ_JADNJD010000054.1:0-1119 GCF_015554745.1 Anaeromassilibacillus sp. 1001302B_160321_C8
GTGTGCAAATAACAGGTTATGTAGCGTATTCAAAAAAGATATTATGAAGCCAACTACTTATATTAATTGGGACGGTCTGAAAGACATTCCATTCTTCTACTGCGATACAAAGGAAGATGAAGAAAACAAGGATTTCGACATCTATTACCAGGGCAAGCTGGTGTTGCATGACTACAACCATTGCGGACACTACCTTTACACTGCTGCGCTGCTGTTCAGTAAAATCAGAAACATTACAGCCGACTGGGTGAACCTGCATAACCTTTGGATTCTGCGTGATTGCGTGCGCGAGAATTACAATCACGGCATAGGAGTGGACGACCTTATTTTCGGAGAGAATTTCGATGGCAAGAACCTCGATACACTCACACCGCTTACCAAGAAACGCTTTGATTATTTGTGTAAGCGGATTAAGGAACTTGACCCATACGCAACAATTTAACACTTCATTGGGCGAAGGCAGGGCTTGCTGCGGATGCCAGACTTTAAATAATCCATTGGATTAATTATCTTTGCACGCTAATTTTCAAATTATAAAGAAATGACTAAATCGGAAATCGTAAAGGAAATATCTGCCAGAACCGGCATCGACGGCAAAGCGGTGCTTGCTGTTTTGGAAGGATTCATGAACGAGGTAAAGACTTCGTTGGGTAAGGAGGAAAATGTCTATCTTCGTGGATTCGGTAGTTTCATAGTGAAGAAGAGAGCGCAAAAGACAGCTCGGAATATCTCTAAGAATACTACTATGATTATTCCGGCTCATAACATACCGGCATTTAAACCGTCTGACGAATTTTTGAAAATGGTAAAACAACAGAACGCATAATAGGTAAACACAATGAAAGATCAGTTACGATTATTGAGAGACTGTATCAATAATGATCGTCCGGCAGTTGTCTTTCAGGGAGACGATTTTTGCGCTCCTGAGATTTTGGAAGCAGCAAAAGAAATTTATCGTAAACATGGTTGTTCCGAAGAATTTCTTTTTGACTGGCAGCTGCTTATCAATGAGGTGAAGGCTTACCAGTTAGAAAGTCCGGCAACTGTCAAATTGCCGAAACTCTCCCCGACAGAAACGGAACTGGTGCGGGAAGAGATGACTAAACGCTAAAAAATATT
>NZ_JADNJD010000009.1:0-116782 GCF_015554745.1 Anaeromassilibacillus sp. 1001302B_160321_C8
TTTCGGATGTTCCCGTCTCTCTCAAAGTCATTACGGGTCCTTCATTTCGTAACGTTGTTTAATTTTCAAGGTCCTTCACAACCCTCGAACCGGCTTCCCGTCTGGGTTTATGGCCTCTCGCCTTGTCCCTTTCGTTTGGGCCGTTTCGTAAGGTGCTCGAATATAATACCAAACCCTACCCCTTTTGTCAACACCTTTTTTAAAAAAATTTGAAACTTTTTTCAAATTCTTTTTCCAGCCTCTTTCCAAGGCCGGGAAAGCGCCAATAACTTGCCTATATAATCTACCATATCTCCCATTGCATCACAAGCCTATTCCTACAACACGATCGCCATCCCCTGTGAAATTTGCCGGTAGGATGGGGCATGATAAAAGGACCGGAAGGAGGTTCGATCATGGGCGAATATGCTTTTGACGCGGAAATTCAAAAAGTCCCCAACATCGACGGTGCGTATATCGAAATCCCCTTTGATGTAAAAGCAGCATTTGGAAAAAGCCGGGTTCCCGTCCATGCAACATTCGACGGCGAACCATACGACGGCAGCCTGGTGCGCATGAAAACTGTCCGCCACATTCTTGGCCTGCGCAAAGATATCCGCGCGAAAATCGGCAAACAGCCGGGGGACACGGTCCATGTCACATTGGTAGAGCGCATCCCCGCCAAACGATAGGGATGGAAATCAAAAGGCGTAAAGAGGATTCCTCTTCACGCCTTTTTCTTACGAGATATGGATCTGCACGCCGTTTACTTCAACCCCTTCTTCCGCACGGATCAAAATATACTTCTTGCCATCGATCACACGTGTTTCCAAAAGATCGCTGCGCTCCGGATTCACCCGGATCGTGACGTCCGGCGTACAGACCTCAAATTGCTTGCTATTGATAATGTTCCGCGGACGGAGCTCCGTATCTGCACCAAATACTGTATCATATTTTTCATCGAAAGTGGCCGTCCGTTCTTCCGGCACCCCACAGGATTCCAATACCCGCTTGACCGCTGTTTTCGAGAGCACCAGGGGTTCCACTTCCTTGTTGGCCTTATGTTCTTCGATCATCCCGCTTAACTGGTTATGCACCGATTGCACCACATCGTAGCTGCAATCTTCGGCCAACGTTTCGCCAAGGATCGATTCAAAGGTTTCCTTTTGCTCGGCCGCCGGCATGGGGACTTCACAGTGGAACACCGCGTCCACGAACTCCTGATGATTCTCCGCAATATCGCGCGTATAGTAAAGGGCACTGTAGATATTGGTGCTTCGGTCTTCAAATGCAGGAAATAAGAAACCGATCTCCGGCGCCGCAACAATCCAATCCTCCTTCCGGTTGTGGAACATATTCTCGTTTACATAATAACTCAATGCCGGTTTTGTCATCTTGACCGGGCAGATGCTGCACAAGAAATAGGAATATACTTCGGAAGAGGCGTCCTCCTGTTGTTCCCCGTCCTTGGAGCGGTAAGGGACATCGTATGTATCATACGCCAGCAGGATCACATAATGCCCCTCGATAGACAAAGACTGGACAATCCGCTGGAAAAGCGCCTGCGCCGCCTCTTCATTGTTGAGAGAAGAATTCCGAAGTTCCATTAATAAGCTATGTTCCTCGCTATCTACGACTTGGCGGGTGGTGAAATCAATATCAATCAAATTTTTCCCCAGCGTCCCAGAGAGCGTCCTCTTTAAGATGGCCAAGAGCTTCTCCGATTCTTCCTGCGGCGTCAGCGCGAACGACTGGCGGAATTCAGATACAATCTCCCGCTTATCATTGACATAACAGCCCCGAATATAGGCGATATTACTTTTCTCCGGCCGGAACCGGCGGCGGATTTCTGCGACTTCTTTTTCGTTCATTACAACCCCTTCTTTCTCTAATGAATCCTCTATTTCCACTGCATATCCGCTGGCAGGCAGATATGCGCCTTAAAATTCCCCGATACGGTTTTGCAGCGTCATCGCTATATTGACGCCATGCGTACCGGCGTCCTTCAAATGCCCCCGTCAAAGAGCCGGAACTATTATAACACACAGCCCATCCCTCTCAAAATGTTTCTTCCCGCTTCGACAGGATGTTCCAGATTCGCACGATCCCCATGCCCCGTATGCTCTTTAATCTGGAAATCCGCGCCTGATGCGATAAGGCCAGAAAACCAGATATATTTTAACCAGGCATATTTTAAAAGCATCGAATGAAATTATAAATTGACCATTGACTTTTCTAATTTACTTCGCTATAATAGTGGCGAGCAAAGGCGTTCCCAAGGGATGGGAACGCCTTTTTTTATTTTATTTTTAAATTTTTAGGAGGGTGATCGTATGAGTACAGGGGATAACGGTTTTGTACTGATCTGTGCGGCGTTCGTATTCTTTATGACGCCAGGGTTGGCTTTTTTCTATGGGGGCTTGGTGCGGCGAAAAAACATCGTGAACACCATTATGGCTTGCGTTGGTATTATGGGCCTCTCCGTCGTTATGTGGATTGTATGCGGCTTTTCCCTATCCTTTGGTGCGGACCACGGCGGCATAATCGGCGGCTTGGAGTATATTTGCCTCAATGGTTTGGACTTTAATGAAGCATTGTCCTATGCGCCGACGCTGTCGTCGCTCACGTATGTTGTTTTCCAGATGATGTTCGCCATGATTACGCCGGCGCTCATCACGGGCGCTGTGGCAGGACGTATGCGTTATAAGGCACTGTTTCTCTTTATCGCATTATGGTCCTTGGTTGTCTACTATCCCATGGCACATATGGTATGGGGAGCCGGTGGGCTTCTGGCCGAAATGGGGGCTGTCGACTTCGCCGGCGGCAACGTTGTCCATATCAGCTCCGGTGTGAGCGGTTTGGTCCTGGCGATCCTTCTCGGCAGGCGCAGCGGTGTGGAACACACATCCTATCGTGTCCACAACATCCCGTTTGTGTTTTTGGGCGCGGCGATTCTTTGGTTTGGCTGGTTCGGATTCAACGCCGGCTCTGCGCTGGGCGCCAACGGCCTTGCCGCGCATGCATTTTTGACGTCGGCCCTTTCCTCTGCAACAGCCTTGCTGGCCTGGATGTTGATCGACGTCATCAAAGATGGAAAGCCGACGCTGGTGGGCGCTTCCACCGGACTGGTTGTCGGGCTGGTTGCCATCACGCCCGGCGCGGGCTTTGTCCCGGTTTGGGCAGCGATTGTCATCGGGGCGGTGGTCAGCCCCATTTGCTACTTCACGATGAATTTCTTAAAGAACAAGCTCAAGATCGACGACGCGCTGGATGCATTTGGCTGCCATGGCATTGGCGGGATCTGGGGCGGCATTGCCACCGGATTGTTCGCAAGGACGGACATCAATCCAGTTGCGCGATGGAACGGGTTGGTCTTTGGCGAGGCCGGGCTCTTTACCGCACAGGTCGTCAGCATCCTGATCACAATCGCAGTCGCCGTGGTGGGGACGCTGGTGTGCGTCGGGATCACCCGGATCTTTACCAAGCTGCGGGTTGAACACAAAGAGGAACTGCTTGGGCTTGATATGACCCAGCATGGCGAGCGGGCATATCCGTCGTTTAACGGTTTAGACTGATGAAGGGGGATACATAAGTATGATGTACAAGGTAGAAGCCATCATCCGCGAGGAAAAGCTCGAGGACATCAAGGAAGCCCTGCATGAAATTGACGTCAACGGCGTCACTGCTTATCAAGTGATGGGGTTCGGCGCCCAGCGCGGTTATAAAACCGTCGTGCGCGGGCAGGAAATCGACGTCATGCTGCTGCCAAAAATCAAGCTGGAAATCGTCGTCTCTTCGGAAGAGTGGAAAGACAAAACCATCCAGAAGATCAAAGAGGTTGCTTATACGGGTGAAGTGGGCGATGGAAAGATTTTCGCCTATGAAATTACCGATGCATTAAAGATCCGCACCGGTGAGACCGGCTATGCGGCGCTTCAATCCGCAAGCGAATCCGGCGAAACCCCATCAAGGGCCTAACATACGGTTTATATCGAAAAAGCAGCTGCCAGCGAAAACCGGCAGCTGCTTTTTCGATCTCTTAGACAGCTCCGGGTTGTCAGAGCCTCTCAGAAAATGATTCCACTTTGAATTTTTACGCAAAACAACCCCACAAAATATTCTTCGAAATGCGCTTTAGCCATTCCTCCATCCGCTCAGGCGCAAAAACGAGGTCCCACGGAATCCCTTCCCGGCCGCAACAAGCCCCAGGCGCTTTAGGCTCCGCTATTTCTCCAAATCCATTTCTATGGTGGAAAAAACAAAAGATACGCCAATAGAAACGTCCACATAAACGCACTAAATATATTTACTTTATCTAGGTAAAATGGTATAATCTCTATAAAATCGTTGGATTCCTACACGATTATCCCATTATCATTATATAGAAAGGAAAGATCCCCTTTATGGAGCATTATTATCAATCTGAAATCGAGTGTGCCAGCCGGGAACAAATCAGAGCTTGGCAAAACGAGCGCCTGATCCCGACCGTGAAACGTGTCTACGAGAATGTACCTTATTACCGTCATCTGATGGAGGAAAAGGGCGTTACTCCAGACGATATCCGTTCCGTTGACGACCTACATAAACTCCCCTTTTTAACCAAGGAAGATTTGCGCCAAGCATATCCATACGGCCTATTGGCTGTCCCGCTAGAGGATTGCGTGCGTATCCAGTCCACCAGCGGCACAACCGGCCGCCGGGTAGTCGCTTTCTATACGCAACACGATATTGACCTGTGGGACGAATGCTGCGCCCGTGCAATCGTGGCGGCCGGCGGCACCAAAGAAGATGTGGTACACGTCTGCTATGGCTACGGCCTGTTCACCGGCGGCCCCGGCCTGAATGGCGGCTCCCATAAAGTCGGTTCCCTAACCCTGCCCATGTCTTCCGGCAATACCGACCGGCAGATTCAGTTCATGTGTGACCTGGGCTCCACCATCCTCTGCTGTACCCCTTCCTATGCCGCCTATCTGGCAGAGAGCATTATTGAACGCGGCCTGCGGGATAAGATCAAATTGAAGGCCGGTATCTTCGGCGCAGAAGCATGGAGCGAGGAGATGCGCCAGGATATCCAAAACAAACTAGGGATCAAAGCGTACGATATCTATGGCTTGACCGAGATTTCCGGCCCTGGCGTCGCTTTTGAGTGCAGCGACCAGCACGGTATGCACATCAACGAAGACAATTTTATCCCTGAAATTATCGACCCAAAAACCGGTGAAGTGTTGCCGGAAGGCAGCGTCGGCGAGCTGGTCTTCACTTGTATTACCAAGGACGCTTTCCCTTTGCTTCGTTATCGCACACGTGATATCTGTGTGCTCAATTACGAAAAATGCCCCTGCGGGCGTACCCATGTGCGTATGTCCAAGCCGATGGGCCGTAGTGACGACATGTTGATCGTCAAGGGTGTCAATGTATTCCCGTCTCAGATCGAAACGGTATTGCTTAACAAGGGATACCCTGCCAACTATCAGATCGTCGTCAGCCGTGAAAACAACAGCGATAAGCTGGAGGTCCAGGTAGAGATGACGCCCGAGATGTTCTCCGACAACCTCTCTCAAGTCTCTTCCCGCGAAAAGGAACTGGTGGACGCTCTGAAAGCCATGCTGGGAATCTATACGGTTGTGAAGCTTGTAGCGCCTAAGAGCATTACCCGCAGCGAAGGCAAAGCGGTACGTGTAATCGACAAACGCAACCTGTACTGAGAAAGGAGCTTTGGAAATGACTATCAATCAGATCTCCGTATTTCTGGAAAACAAGCCTGGACAGCTGGCTGAATTCACCCGGCTTTTGGAGGAAAACCAGATCGATATGCGCGCTCTTTCCATTGCCGAAACGCAGGATTTTGGAATCCTGCGCCTGATTGTAGACGACCCCTATAAAACGGTCAATGTCGTCAAAGATGCCGGCTATATCTGTGCGGTCACGCCGGTCCTGGCGGTCGAACTCTCTGACAAGCCAGGCAGCCTTGTGAAACTGCTCACTGCACTTGGAGAAGGCGGCATCAACGTGGAATACTCCTATGCTTTTACCGCGCGCAAAAAGGACGTAGCTTATATGGTATTCCGTGTCAACGATCCGGAAAAGGCCGTTGGGGTATTGATTCAGAATCAAGCGCGCCCCCTTGCGCAAGATGATCTTTCCGCCTTGTTCAACGACTAATAAAAGCACACAGCCAAACGGTTTCATCAAACAGCAAGGGCATCCAACAGGGATTTCGTTGGATGCCCTTTTCCATGCCGGTTTTTCCGATGCGCTTCGGCAGTATTTCTGCTGCGATTGTAACAAAAAGGAGGCAAACCATCTCCAGCCCATCCGGAAGGAAGCAGAGCATTCAAATTCCTTCGGATAACGCCTGGCTGACCGTAATAAAACATGGTTCATGCAAGGGCGATGGGTAGGGGATTTCATGAATCAACTCCTGCACAACACGTTCCATCTCCGCCCACCCATCCGGACAAGCTACCCACCAGGAATATATCTTCTGTCTCCTTTGATAGAAATAACAACGATAGCCGTCAAAACCATCCACTCGCTGTACATGTGTTGGATATGTTTGATTCGCTTTTTCCGCCAAAGAAGAAGCTTTCCTGTTGCAGGAAAGTAAAATGCAATCCTTCGCACGCGTGGGGCTTTTTTCCCATTTACAGATATAGTATTTTAACCAATATGTATCATCCGTCCTGCTTTTCAACAATGCAATCGCGAAATGCCGGTTCTCAGAATACGATTCCAAAGTAGCGGTTCTGGCATATGCAAATTCAATGCCACATCCCTGCTCTTGAATCTCCTCCCAAAAGGGGAATGCCATATGAAACGCCATATCGAATACCATATCTGCTACATCCTTTACAAAAAACAAAAGACCCGGCACATTCACACATGCCGGATCTTCTTACATTGGTGGAGGAGGATGGATTCGGACCATCGAAGCTGAAAAGCAACAGATTTACAGTCTGCCCCCTTTGGCCACTCGGGAACTCCTCCATATGTGCCGCCCCATTTCAGAAGCAAGCTTGTCTCTGGCGTTGACAGGGAACTCTTCCCAAACACCAAGCTCCGTGTCCGCCAAAAGCAGATAACCTGCTGGAGCTGGTGAACGGACTTGAACCCCTGACCTGCTGATTACAAATCAGCTGCTCTACCAACTGAGCTACACCAGCATTTGCATCACTCAAGAGTGCTTGACTAATATACCATACTTTTTGTCCATTTGTCAAGCCCGAAATGCAAAGATTTTTGAAAAATTTGGTTTAATTTTCGTTGGAAAAGAGATAGGGCCGCAGGGCGTCCACCGAATCCGCAAACCAGACCGCCCCAGCCTCTGCTAGCTCCTCTTTTGTCCCATAGCCATAAGCTGCCGCCAAAAAGTCCACCCCAGCCTCAACCGCGCCGCGCGCGTCAAAATGGGTGTCTCCGATCATGACAACCTCGCGCTTTTCTGCGCCGCCGCACTCCCGGATCGCCTGCGCAATCATCTCCGGCTTGCTGGAATGGAATCCGTCGGGCCCGGCTGCCACCAGCGCGTCAAAATATGTTCGGATGTCATACGCTTGGACGATGTGTTCCAAGATCGGCTTTGGCTTCGAGGAGGCCGTCGACAGCTTTGCGCCGGAAGCTTTCAAATCCTTTAATAGCGCCTCGATTCCCGGATACAGGCGGTTTTCTCTCCAACCGATCCGGTTATACCGCTGGCGATACAGCGCAACGGCCTTTTCCGCCTGCTCCTGGCTCATCCCGCAAAAATTGCGCATGCTCTGTCCCATGGGCGGCCCGATAAATTTGCGCATGACCTCCGGCGGAGGGACGGGAAATCCCATCTCACGGATTGCATACTTGGCGCTGTTTAAAATTCCCTCGCCCGATTCGCAGAGGGTTCCGTCCAAGTCAAACAGAACAATCTTATAATTACATTTCATCGGTAGTTCCTCCGTCCTTCCATTTCCCGGTTGAGACTTTGATCCATAGGCCACCTGCTGCCGCCTGACTTGTGCAACAGCCTGTCCGCTTTGCAAAACCTGTCCGCAGCCATACTAGTATATCCTAATTTGTCGGGAAGCTTCCTCCCGGTGGGGCTTTTTCCATTCTGCCTCCGTCTCCTGTAGACGTTGTGGTTCTACGCAGACCTGTTCCGGCCATCGGAAAGTTCTCCCATACGTTTTCCAACTTTAATCCATTTTCCCCTATCCTGTCAAGACAAAGGCTATAAAAAGCAAGTTAAAAACATGTTTTCCAAACCGGAGAGAAAAAGCCAGCATCCCTTTCCGGAAGCGCTCTTGCGGGCTAAGCAAAAAGACGGTATGATAGAGTGGCAAGGATAAAAACACGGCGCGGTTGGTAGTCCGCGCGCCGGGGATCTCCCGGCCAGTAACCCTCCCTCCCATGGGTCGTCCGTTCTTTGCAGGATTATACAATGGGAGGAATCAAAATGGACACAACAGCAGCGAAACTCACGGTATTTTTTGAGGAACCGTTTTGGGTGGGCGTCTATGAGCGCACCGAAAGCGGCCAGGTGGAAGCATGCCGGGTGGTCTTTGGCGCAGAACCCAAAGATTACGAGGTATACGACTTCCTACTCAAGCACTGGGATAGCATGCGGTTCAGTCCACCCGTTGCAGCAGAGGGAATCCCCTCGCAGATTCGGAACCCCAAACGGGCGCGGCGCGCAGCAAAGCAGGCGCTTTGCCGCACCGGAACGGGAACCAAATCGCAACAGGCCCTGCAAATGCAGCGGGAACTGGGCAAACAAGAGCGCAAAAAACTCCGCAAACAGCAATCCGAAGAGGAAAAAGCGCGGCGGTTTGCCCTGCGCCAACAGCGCAAAAAGGAAAAGCACAGGGGCAGGTAACATCTGCCCCACATCCTTTTCCGCTGTATTTTAAAGGCTAGCGTTTTGAAAGGAGCGTTGATCGATGAATCCAGAGATTCAATCCCTCATCCAGCAGGCGGATCAGGCGATCCGTGAGGAACGCTTTGACGACCTGATGGAATTTTACACAGAGGACGCCGTCTTGGTGATCAATGGGGAAAAGGAGGCCCATGGCAAGAAAGCCATCAAGGAAGCTTTCATCCAGATTGCCGCCTATTTCCAGAACAGCCTCGTCCCCACACAGGGAAAAATGCGGATGATCGAAGCGGGGGACACGGTCCTGGTCCTGTCGCAAACGCTTCTGGACGCGGACAACAAGGCGGAATCTTCGTACAGCATGGAGCGCCGTGCGACCTATGTCTATCGCCGCATCGGTGGAAAATGGCTCTGCGCCATCGACAACTCCTATGGGACCGCCCTATTGGACGACTGATGAACCACATTCAAAAGAGGGGGAAGCCGCTGTTGATACAGTGGCTTCCCCTTTTTTACGATCCGTTGCTCTGGCTTTGTGATCGTTTCCAGTTGCGGCCTTCTGGCCTTATTTCCCCTTGACCAAGCAGCCTAAACGCCGTTACCGGCGCTTCATGGCGCGCAGCCGTTCCTTTTCCTCCCTGCAGATTCGCCGGGATTCGGTCATCTTTTGCAACGCCTTGTTGAAAGGGAACGTATCCAGCCGGCTATTGGGCAGATAGGCCATGGTCCGCTCCGGAAAGCGCGCATAGCATTCCGCAAGCGCCCAGGCGACTGCCATCTGCGCATAATACCCCGTATGCCGGACATTGTCCAGGGTCTCCAGGACACGGTCGATGAACGCCTCTTGGATGAAGTGATCCAGGAGCATCACGACGCCGAAGCGCACGTCAAATTCCCGTTCGGAGGAAAAATAGGGCCGCAAAAACGCCCACACCCGTTCCGGATCTTTGCGGACAAACTTCAGGGTATTGCAGAAGCTGTCGCAGGTGGACCAGTCGCCAATCTCCGGGACGAACGCCTCCGTATAAGCAAGCAGCTCCGCTACATCAGCCTTTGCATAGCCGATCACCATTCCGCGCAGAAGCGTCTCTTCAAAGCACTTCCCCTTTTCCGCGCGGAAAAAGGCGCGCCAGTCCCCGCGCGCAATCCGCTTGGCCAACCCACGCAGCGCAGGCAGCCGCACGCCCAGCATGGGCGTTCCCCCTGGAATCAGGCCGGAAGCAAACGCCCGATAGTCCGGTTCTGCCATCGCCTGCAATTCCTTCCGGACAGCCTCCCAGCCCCATTCCATATTCAAAGATGCATCAGCGCGCCCCATACCGTCTCTCCAAATCCAAAAGGGTTCTTTTACACTCCAATCCGCCCGCATAGCCTGTCAAGCTGCCGTCCGCCCCCACCACGCGGTGGCAGGGGATAAAAATCGGGATGGGATTGCAGTGGTTCGCCATACCGACTGCGCGGCACGCCTTGGGGCGGCCAATCTGCGCGGCGATTTCCCCATAGGACCGCGTCTGCCCATAGGGGATTTCCTGCAAAGCGCTCCAGACCGCTTTCTGAAACGCCGTACCTTCCGGCGCCAATGGCAAGTCGAACATCTTCCGCTCCCCGCGCAGGTATTCCCGGAGCTGCTCCGCCGCTTTGCGAAGCAGTTCCGTTTCGTGTTGCACAACCGTTCCCGGCACCTCTTCGCCGGGAAGCCGCAGAAGGGCAATCGCGCCCCCATTTTCTCCAATCGCGATGCGACCGATTTCAGTGTCGTATAGAAACAGACCGTCCACGCTTTACATTCCTTCCTTTTCCGGTTTTATCGCGCGGGTTGCGATATAGGTGGGCGTGAAGTCCCGCAGGCGTCCCTGGCCGGGCCGGTCGCGGTCGTCAAAGAGGTCGGTCAGCCGAAGCCCCGCTTTTAACTGACCGCCGATCTGCTCTTCCAGCGAATGGCTGAATTGCATGCCGTCCCCGTCCCGCATCAGCTTTTCACATTGCTCCGGGTTTTTTAACGGGTTAAACGGAAGCGCATTTTCCACCACAAGTGTTTGATCGTCGTTGAACAAGTAGGGAATCCCATTGTCCATCCCCGCCAGAAGGACGCCGCCCGGCTTGAGAATGCGGTAACATTCCCGCCACACCTGGTATACATCCTCGATGTAGCAATTGGAAACCGGATGGAAAATCACGTCAAACTGGCCGTCCGGGAAGGGCAAGGGCTTGGTCATATCGCCGCGCACAATCTGGATGGAATAGCCCTCGCGTTCCGCCACCATCCGCTCGCTTTCCAGCTGCTTTTTGGAATAGTCAAACACCGTACAATTTGCGCCCAAAGCGGCAAAAACCGGCATCTGCTGTGCGCCGCCGCTGGCCAACCCCAAAAGCTGCGCCCCCTTGAGCGCTGGAAACCAGCTGTGTGGCACCGGGCGCATCGGCGTGAGATATACGTCCCATGTCCCGTTTTTTGCCGCCAAATAGTCCTCGTGGGAGATCGGGATTCCCCATTCGATCCCGTCCTCAACCCACTGATCCCACTGTTCCGCGTTATATTTTGTGTACTGTTCTCGATTCATCGGTTTCCCCTCTTTCTTGGCTGGTTTCATCATTGCTATTTCTATTATAAAGCCGTATCCCAATCTCTGCAAATCCTTTTGCGGAATTTTCATGCATTCCTTTCCAGCCCGCGAACCAAACAAATTTTATCCGGCCCTCAATTGCCCCGAAAAAATGCACGCCAAAGGGCCTGCCTTGGAGATTTTCCTCCAAGGCAGGCCCTTCCCTTTTTATTTTGCCTGATAGATAATCAAAAGCTGCCCATCTTCATCGGTGCGGACCTTGGCGCGCACGCCGTATACCTCTTCGATCATCTGCTCTGTAAGCACCTCGCGCGGCGTTCCTCTGCTATAAATTTGACCATCCTTGACCACATAGATGACGTCGCTGTACATGGCCGCCAGGTTTAAGTCGTGAAAAGCGGATAGGACCGTCTTATGCATGGACTTGACGATGTTGAGCAATTGCAGCTGGTATTTGATGTCCAAATGGTTGGTGGGCTCGTCGAGGATCAAAGCCTCTGTGCGCTGCGCCAGTGCGCGCGCCAAAATCACACGCTGTTGTTCCCCACCGGACAGGCTGGAAAACGGGCGGTTTTCCAGCACCTCCATGCCCACCTGCTTCAGGGCTTCGCGCATGATCGCATAGTCCTCCGCTGTATCGCGGTCCATCGCGCGCTTATGCGGCGCGCGCCCCATCAGCACCATATCCTTTACCAGAAAATCAAAATCATAGGCATTGTGCTGTGCAACCACGCCCAAGCGTTTTGCAGCCTCTTTATGGCTCATATGGGAAAGCGGTTCCCCGTCCAGCCGGATGCAGCCCATCTTGGGCTGCAATACGCGATAGATACATTTCAAAAAGGTGCTCTTCCCACTGCCGTTCGGCCCAATCAGCCCGACAAAACAACCATTCTCCGCGCGCAGGGAGATGTCCTTTAAAATTTGCGTGCTTCCCCAGGAGAACGAAAGGCCCTCTGCATCAATCCTCATGACGGCCTCCCTCCAAACTGATAAGTCTTTTTGACAAGCAGCAGGACAAACGCCGGCGCCCCCACAATCGAAATCAGGATTCCAATCGGCAACTCCGCATTTGGAAGGATCGTCCGGGCCACCACGTCGGCCCAAACCAGGAAGATGCCGCCCGCCAGAGCGGACAGGGGCAACAGCTTCCGATGATCCACGCCGAACAGCACGCGGATTACATGAGGGATCATCAACCCTACAAATCCGATGACGCCCGATGCATAGACAACGAAGCCGACCACCAGCGAGGCCATCACCAGATACACTTGCCGGTAACGGCGCAAATTGGTTCCCAGCGTGATAGCCGTATCGTCCCCCAGCAGCATGAGATTGAGCGTGCGGCTCTGCGTCAAGAAAAAGGCGATCGCCAGAAGCACAACCAAAAAAATCACGCCGTTGCTCTCCCATTCCGCCCCCGCCAAGCTGCCCATCAGCCAGAAGGTGACCGTCATAAAGCGGCCGGGATCGTCCGCCACATAGACGATAAAATTGGAAATGGCAGAACAAACCGAACTGAGCGCCACGCCCGCCAAGACCAATTTGACCGGCGTTGCACGGCCTCCAAGGTGAGAAAGCCCGATGACGGCAAAGGATACGCCCAACGCGCCCAAAAAGGCGCAGACACCGACGCTATTCGAGCCAAAGGCGCCGATCCCCAGCAGGATTGCCGCCGTTGCGCCCAAGGATGCGCCGGAAGAAATTCCCAGGATATACGGGTCCGCCAGCGGGTTTTGCACGACGGCCTGCATCACAACACCCACGGTCGCCAATCCCATGCCGACCGCCACCCCCAGCACGATCCGGGGCAACCGGATATACCAGACGATGTCGTGGACGGCCCCTTGCGCCAGCGTTGCGGGGTCCCCGATGTGGAACCATTCAAACAGGATGACTTCATACACCTGGCGCACCGTCAGGTCCGCGGACCCGACGGTCACAGCAAAAAGCACGGACCCCACCAGAACTACCAGCAAAAGGACGACTGCGCAGAGATATGCCGGTATTCCGTGAAACACGCCGGTTGTAAGGCGCTGGGACAGGGTTTTATCCGTGCTTGGGCGTTTCCCAAGAACGGGTTTATCCCCCCGCTGCATCTTATGCCTCAATCCCATAGAGGCTCTTGAGGAATAGTTTTACCGTATCTTTGGTGCGGACCCCGGGTGCATACGCCAGACTGTATTCCACCGGATAGATACGGCCGTTTTTGACCGCGTCCACGCTGGCCAATGCAGGATTTTCCGTATACAGGGCAATTGCCTCTTCGTCCGAAACAGAGCTCACATGTACGGCGAAAATCGCTTCCGGGTTGGCATCCACGATCTCCTCATCGGTCCATCCCGCCTGGCCAAGCGGTTCGGCGCCCATCTGCGCCGCAATATCGCCCGCAGCTGTCTTAGCATGATAGATGTCGTATTCGCCCTCCCATTTTTCTGCGATCAAGATGCGTTGGGGCTCTTTTCCCTCCGCGGCCTGCTTTCCCTGGTCGACATATTGCTGGATATCGGCGATGATTTCTTCCGCCTTCTCCTGGCGGTTATAAATTTTTGCAAGATTCCGGATATCCTGATACTCATTCTCCAAGGATTCGTCCCCACGCAGCACGCTATTAATGGTCGTATAGGTTCCGATTCCACGGTCATGCCAAAAATCGACGTCCCCCATGCGATCCTCCATATTGAACAAGGAATACCACCCGATGACCATGTCGGGCTCCAAACTCAAAGCGTATTCCTTGACAAAATAGCCGACGTCCTGGTGATTTTTTAGAAGATCCAGCTTGGCAAATTCCTCTGCATACTCCGGCAGTACGCTGCTGCAATCCGCCACCATTTCAATTTTATCACCAAGGCCGAGCGCCAGAAGGATTTCCACATTGTTCCTCCCATAGACCAACGTCTTTTCCGGGCATTTCTCAAAGGTATAGGGCACCAGTTCCTGCGCGTTGTTATACACCTCTACGGTCACGGGATAATAATCGGACTCGTCTTGGGATGCCTCCTGTGAGGAGGCGTCCAAACCGGCCGGTTCACTGGAGGACACGCTCTCCAATTGGGAGGACGTCTGCAGGCCGCTGCTACAGGCTGTAACGCTAAGCAGCATAGAAAGCGCCAACAGGGATGCAAGGATTCTCTTTTTCATGATTTTTCCACTCCTTTTTCGATCTGAAATCACTTCGTTCTTCCGTGACAAAAGACAACAAAAAACGCCCGCAACGAGTGTTGCGGGCGGGGCTTCCAGACCGTCAAAAGGGTATACGTCCCCCTTGGGCGTTTTCTGGCAACCGGCTCCGTCGTCCGCAGAATGGCCACCGAGTCCATGGCAGGTCTTCTGACTGATGCATCCACACCATCTTCCGCCTTCTCAACAGGAATTCTATCAATGGCATCTTGGAAGTGGCTCCGCAATCACAGCAACGGGATTGTACAAGATTCGCACTTGTTTCCCTTTTCATCAAACCCTCGTGTGGTTTGAACCATGGACCCATTTGATTCTTTTGTCGTTTTCAGTATAAAACACGGTATGGGAAATGTCAACGATCTCCATGAACTGCAGACGCGCAGCGTCTTTCGCGGACGCACAGCGTCTCTCGCGCCTACGGCGGACGCATGGCGTCTTTTCGCGCCTACGGCGTTCCCTAAGAAAACGAACCGCGAGGAGTTTGTTTTCCGCTCCATATGGGAAGGCCCTACAGAGGCAAGCGAAAATTTTCATACAGGCAAAAATTACAGTCCCACCACATGTGAGAAATAGAAGGATAAAACATAGCAAGGCCCTCACCCTGGGAATTCCCAGGGTGAGGGCCTTACCGTTATCGGGAAGAATCCTTCCCTTTCATTTTAAATTAGCCAATGGTTACCGTGCAGTGCTTCACTGGACGTGCAACGTCTTACGCGGACGCACAGCATCTTTCACGCCTACGGCAGCAACCACGGAAGCAAACCGCAATTATGGCGTGTTCCGCTCCGCAGGGGAAACCCTACGGAAGCAATCAGACATCGGACGCACAGCGTCTTTTCGCGCCTACGGCGTTCCCTAAGAAAGCACTTATCCAATCGTAACCGTGCAATGTTTCACGGCTGCATTGCCCGGCAGGGTGGTGTAAACGCCCGTGCTCTGGCCCGGCGTGCCGATGGCATAGACTCTGTAATAATAGTCGTTGCCGACCTTCGCCACGAACTGCGTCTTCAGCACATCGCCGTTGCCGACCGTGAAGCCCGGCGTCATGGCGTTGCCGTTGACCACCGTCATCTTGAAGCAATACGCCTGGCCGCGCTTCAGTGTGAAGTTGACCGTCGTGTCGGAAACCACATAGGCATTCGCTGCCACGCTCTGGCTTGCAGATACAACGCCCGCTGCGCCGTATGCGTTGCCGACGTTTGCAGATGTGCTGCCGCTGTTCTTCGAGCCCGTGGAGGTGCTCTTCTCGACCAAGCCGTCGATGCTGTTCTCCAGCGCCTCGACTGCGTCCGCAACCTCTTCCTCGGTCGCTTCTGCGTCGTTCAGGACTGCCTTCGCGGTGCTCAGGGCGGCCTTCATCGTTGCCACGCTCTTCGCCGTGTACTTATTGGTGTTGATCGCTTCAGCTTCTCCGATCAATGCTTCCAGCGCATCCTTATCCGGGATCATGCGCAGGGCGGAAATCGCTGCCGTAAGGTCTTTCACTGCGGTATCCACCGCATCCTGCGTTGCGTTTGCATTTTCCAGCACGGTCTTTGCTTCTTCCAGAGAGGTCTCGAATGCGGTCCATGCCTCGTTCTGGATGTACTGGTCCGCGTTTTCAACAATGCCGTCGCCCTTGAGGACCAGCGCTTCCAGCTCGGTGATGTCTGCGCGGTAGACCAAGTCGTAAATCGCGTCATACAGCGCATCGACTGCTGCGGTGATGTCCGCTTCCAGGACTTCTTCATCGTCCAGCAGGTCTTCCGCCGCCGCATACGCTTCGTCCAGCGCTTTCAGGCTGTCCGGCGTGAACAGGTCGCGGTTGATAGAATCTGCGATCTCCATCGGGATATCCAGCTGGCTCTTGTCGCCTGCAACAAAGCTCAGGTAGTGCAGCGCGTCGATCAAGTCGCTCCATGCGGTGTTGATCTCGTCCTGCGTTGCGGTCTTCTTGGCTTCGACGTCCTTCGCCGCCTGCAAAGCCGCTTCGTACTTCTCCTGTACGGACGGTACGGCTTCCGCTGCTTCGTCCGCTCTGCCTTCTGCAATCTCAATGGCAGCGCGCAGGTTCTGTTTGTCAACGACCGTGAAGCCAAGCTCGATCGTGGTGTCCGCGTTCGGCATAGCCGCGCTGTACACATACTCGGCAACGTCAAAGCTGTCTTCCGCAATGGCTTCGCCATTCACGGTGACGCCTGCGATCTCGCGGCCTTCTACGCGCGGCGTAAAGGTCAGCTCAAGCTCGGTGTCCGCCATTACGACGTCTTTATATGCGCCGATCAGGTTGGCAATCGTCTGGCTTTCGCCATCGATGCTCAGTTCGACGGTGTTCGGGAAGGTGACCGTCAGCATGTGCTCGCTCGGCTCTTCCTCCACTTCGCCGGTCAGGGCAATCCAGCTCAGGACCGGGTCGGGGTTGTTGGAATTCTGTCTCTGAACGCTGATGGTGACATCCGCGTCGTTTTCTACCGTAAACGGGAACAGATAAGCCTGTTCGCCGGAATTGGTGAATGTGCCAATCGTAGTCTCAACCGTCTGCCCGTCCGCGCCTTCATAAGAAACAACGACCTTCATCGGGCGGGATGTACTCCACCACTCCTGGAAACCAAGGGAAACCTGATACTCGCCGGCCTTTAACGGTAGCTTGTAATCGATATTCTTGCCGCCCTTTGCCCAGAAACCGCTGGTATAAGCGTCCTGGCTTTCCGGATTCTTGGGTGCGATGTCGTCATCGGTGCCGGTATAGCCCCAGCTACCCTCGGTATAGGCTTGGTCATACGCCTCGGTATTGACCAGGTTCGGGGCCATCTCTTTGATGACATCGTACAGCTCGGAGCCATTCGTAGCGCCGCTGTCGATAAAGTAAAGCAGGTTCTCCGGGATGTCAACGACATTGGCCGTTATCGTAAGGCCATTGGCGTCTTCCAGCGTGCCGGTTACCGTATTTTCTGCGCCCGGAATCAGCGAGCTGAAATCCCAGGAGACATTGACGTCCTTGGTCACCCACCCCTCATCCTCACGGATGCTGACGTTTACCTGCTCCGGCAGGTTCTCGGTGCCATAATAGATATCATCCATCTCGCTGTTCAGCTTGATGTTGTTGATGGAATCAAATACGCTGAGATCCCAATCGTTGTATTCCTGGAGGCTGATATTCCCTCTGGCGTCGATCTGCACCGGCAGCCAGATATAACGGGAATCTGCAAGCGCTTCCGCGCTGAAATCCTGTTCTTTTCCATAACCCCAGCGGTCGCCCATGTAGATGAACTTGCCGTTCTCCGGGTCCACCGGGATCACATTGGTGCTCTGGGACCAGAAGGTCTTCCCATCGGTATCGCCGATGCAAGGATCGCCCATGTCGGTCCACTCGCCGAGAATTTCGTCGGCCTTCCAATAGCGGGCCGGGTTCGGGCTCCAGCCGGTTGCGCCGGAGGTAATCATGTAATAGGTGCCGTCATACTTGAACAGGGCCGGCGCTTCGCGCTGCCCGCCCGGGAACAGGCGGACGAAGTCCACGCCGTTCTTTGCCAGGCCGACCGGCTCCTGCGGCACGTCGAGGTCCGTGTACTCGTCGTTCAAGCGGGAGATAAACATCGTGCGGTTCTCTTCGCTGGAATAGATGATATACGCCGTCCCGTCGTCGTCGATAAACAGGTTCATGTCGCGGGCAAAACCGCGGTTCTGCGGCTCTTCATACCAGTCGAGCACGCCGTTGTCCTCCAGATACTCCTCTTCCGGAAGCTGGTGCAAACGGGAGCGGCGGATAAAGGTGAACGGGCCGTTCGGCGTATCGCTGATCGCCATGCCCGCTGCTGCTGCCGCGTAGCTGGAAGTGGACTCCTCGGTGGGGCCGTCCGCATGGAACCAGATGATGTACTTTTCGGTTGCCTCGTTATAAATCATCTTCGGGCGCTCGATAATCGCCGTGTCCTTGTTGATGCAGAGGTAGACATAATCCTTCTCTTCTTCGGTCAGGTCGCCGTAGAGGGCTGTGAAATACGGGTCCGTATCCAACGCCTCACGGTTCGGGACCGAACGCATCACATAGCCTTCGAACGTCCAGTTGTACAGGTCGTCGGAGGAATACGCGCTGATGCCATTGCTGTGGCTTCCGGTCGTCTTATCCTCGCCAACCCACCACCATTTTTCCGTTCCATCGGGCATGGGCAATTTCTGCACCTGTCCGCCGTGCGCCTGGATGGGCTTGCCGTTGGTGTCCTTCCATACATCGCCGTTGACGCCGGAGAAGGAATCATAGGTTTCGATGGAGCGCAGGTCGGAGTAGACCGTGTCCAGATGCTCGCAGGTCTCTTTCACGTCTGCAGGGCTCGGGTTGTCCTGCGCCGCCAACTCCTTCGCAGATGCCAGGACAGCGTTCAGGGCCTGGAGGTTGTCCTCCTTATTTTCTTCGCCCACATAGAGCTCGCCAAGGGGCTCTTCTGCATAGACAACGCCGGCCGCCTGGTCCGCTTCCACCTTGCCCTCGATCTCCGCGATCTTATCCGTCAAAGTGGCCTTGTCATACACTTCGCCACGCTTGACCAGGATGTAGCTGAGGATGGGGTCTCCATCCGCAGAGGTACGCTTGGAGTTATGGACAAATACGTTCAGCTCGCCGTCCGTGACCATAATCTCCGAAGTGCGCTCAAACGTCGCATTGGTCGCCGAGCCGCCGGGCACGCTGGCCTGATCCGTAGTGCGGGTGCCTTCCAGATCGATGTCCACCGTTCTGGCGCCCCACCAACCGGGGATCTTAATGCCAACAGTGACTTCATAGCTGCCGTTTTCCACAGCAAAGTTATACCGGAAGCCGCTGGTCTCCGGGTCATACTGGATGCTGTCGCTGGTGTACCAGTACGTATCGGTCTTGACAACGCTGTCTGCATTGCCGCCGCGGACCATGTATTCGTCTTCTACATAGCCCCAGGCATTCCCCGTCCCAGCGTCCTCGCCATAGGGCTGGTCCGTCACGGACTGGTACCCGCCCATGGCGTCCCCCTCCGCCACGTCCGCCACATTGGTTGCAGCGCAGTTGACGAAGTAGAGCAGGTCTCCGGGTTCCCCGCTCTCGGTTGCCGCCAGTGCCGGCGCAGAAACAAAAGTCTGCAACAGCATGCACAAGCAGAGCAGCAGAGGCAGGGCCCTGCGTTTGGTTCTCTTCATGTTTGCGTTTCTCCTTCCTATTGCCTTTCTTCTGTCCTGGCTTTTCAGCCTTCTCTACAAACCGCCTCGCCGGCGGCCGTATGCAAATTAAGAGTGGAGGACGGAAGCGCGCGCCTGTGTCTGGGCGTTTTTGAGCGTCTCATCCATATCAGCCCCCTGCATAATGGATTGCAGGCTCTGGGCGATGATGTCCTCCATGGTATAGGTATACAGCCCATAATTGACCGGCGGGATCTGCTCGGTCCAGGCCGCAAGATCCTCATAGATCCGCTGGCCTCCAAAAAATTCACTGGGCTCACTTCGGTATTTCAAATCCTTTGCGGACTTCATGGTGCTCACCAAGCTGATGTCCTTCACCAGGTCGTCGATCAACTGCTCGTTGGAAGCAAAGGTCTTCCCCAAGAAGTCCACCGCCAGGTCCGCACCCGGGACGCTGCTCAATACATACCAGCTCCCGCCGCCAATGCTGGAAGCATTGACCGATTCGGGGATGCCGTCCAACCGCGGGATCGGCGCCACGGCCCATTTGCCGCTCTGCTCCTCCGCTTTCACAATATTGGACATCACCCAACAGCCCGAGGGGACGCTGGCGACCTCTCCCTCCTGGAAAGCCTTCACAAACGGGTCCCAGCCGGACACCTGCAACGCAATCCCGGAATCCACCATGCGCTGGTACGTGGAAAGCGACGCCTTGAGCACTTCATTTTCCGCAATGTCCACGCTCTCGCCGTCCTCTTTTACATACCATGCCCCGGCGGACTGCATCATGATGCGCACCTGGCCCAGGTCGCTGGGGTCCAACGTCAACATATATTTGCCGGTCGCCGCTTTGACGTCCTTACCGATTTCAATGTATTCGTTCCAAGTCAGGTTCTGCATGTCCTCCTGCGTGTATCCCGCCGCTTGGAGGTAATCCGTGCGGTAAAACAGGGCGGCTGCGCCGCTGTCAAACGGGACGCCATAGATCTTGCCCTCCTCCGTCATGACACGGAGTTTATATTCCATAAATTTATTGGGGTCCACAATGGAGGAAAGGTCCCGGAACTCCCCGGGGTACGACTTCAGGAAATTCTGGATCCGGTAATCCTCAATCAGGACAATGTTGGGCAGCCCTTCATAGTTGGAGGAGGAAAACGCGGTATTGAGCCGGGTGATGATGTCCGTCTGGGCCATGGTGACGATGTCAACCTGGACGCCCGGATCGGTCTTTGCATAATACGCCTTTGCCAAATTCGCCGCCTTCACATTGAAGGTATCGTCCCAAGCCCATATGGTCAATGTATGTTCTTCTGCCTCCATGGCCGGCTGTTCCGCCGGTCCACCACCGGTTTTTGCACAGGCTGTCAACCCCCACAACAGGCAAAAAGCCAGCGCCAGGGCCAGCAAACGGGAACAACGCATGCTAACCCCTCCTGTCATATTCTGCAAGCCCTTTTTGACAGCGCCCATAAGAGGGGCGGCTTGCATAAACGCATTGTTTCTTTTCATCTGTATCTTATTTTACTAAAAACCAATCCATAGGTATTAGCAATTTCTTTCTCTCATTTGGTATTTTTTTTAGATGTTTTTTCATAGACATTTGTACTTTTTTTATAAATTGGTAGGATCTTTGGATTCTTTCTCCTGCGCCGGGATCGTGATGGTGACTGCCGTGCCCTTGCCCGGTTCACTGGAAATGGAAACGCCGTACTGCGCGCCATAGAGGAGCTTGATCCGGTCGTCTACATTTTTGATGCCAATCCCGGTGAAGTGGTCTGCTTTCCCGCCGGTGGACAGCGTGCGGCCGACCTCCTCCTGTTTCATGCCGGAGCCATTGTCGATGATTTCGCTGACCAGGTCATTCCCGCGGCGGCGGACCGACACAAAGATGCTCCCTTCCTCCGCCCCGCTGAACGCATGGAAAAATGCGTTCTCCACAAACGGCTGCAAGGTCAGCTTGGGCATCAGGCAGTTGCGGCAGTCCTCGGCCAGCGAAAACCGGACCTGAATCTGCTCCCCAAAGCGCAAATGCTGCAAAAAGACGTAATCCTTTAAGTTGTCGAGTTCCTCGGCCGCAGGGATGCGTTCCTCGCGTTTGCTGATGGTCCCGCGCAGCAGGCGGCTAAACGAATCGATCGCCTGCACAGCGCTTTCGGAATTGCCCTGCCAGATCATCCATTTCAGGGAGGCGAGCGTATTGTAGATAAAGTGCGGGTTGATCTGCATTTGCAAGGCGCGGATCTCCGCCTCGCGCTTTTCGTCCTCGATGGTCATGATCTGCTCCATGTAACTGTCGAGGCCATCCAACATGTAATTGAACGCCGTTGCAAGTTCCCGCACCTCATAGTTGCCTTCCACGGGGATGTGCCGGCTAAAATCCCCCTGCGTTACCTGTTTCATCTCTGCGACCAGGGAATGGATCGGCCGCGTCGTTTTGCGCACCACGAGGAACATGATGGCGAACACGCACAGGACCACCAACAACGTCATAATTTCAATGGGCTTGTAGCTGCCGACCGCGCGCAGGATGCTTTCGCGGTCGATCAATCCAACCAAATGGAAATTCCAATGGGGGATCTCCTGGGCAACCACGGCCATCTGGCGCCCGGACTGGACGATCTCCCCATAGGGCAGGCTGTTTTCTTCCACCTGTTGCGCCGTCTCCAAAAGCTCCAGATTTTTAAAGCCGATGAGTTCCTTTTGGGTGGACGAGATAATGCGCCCTTCGCTGTCCAGCAGCATCAGGCTGTTTGCGTCGCTGCTGAAACTGCTGTAAAAATCGCGCAGGACCTCCTGCGGGATGACCACATAGGCATATCCGTAGTTCGATTGCCCGCCGGCATAATTCAGGCCTGTACTGGCAACGATGGCGCTGTCCCCCTGGGTCAGCGTGGTGAAGCCGTCGTCTACATATTGATAAAGGATGCGGTTGGGCTGGCGGCGCGTCTCCTGTGTGACCGCGCTGTCCAGCAATTCTTCGACTGAAACGGTCAGCCCGGCATCGCTGCTCAAATAGCTGCTGCCGTTGACGCCCACCAGCACAATGCTCATCTTCTCAAAATAATCCGGCGGCAGGGCGTGTTCGAGGTTCCACACCATGCTGTACTGCGTGTACGACGCGGTCGCGGAGCTGCGGTCCTCGCTGGTGAGATAGCTCCGGAAGGCCCAGTTGTTCTTGATCACGCTCATGATTTCGGAAATCTCATCGTTGAACCGGCCCATATTTTCCCGAATCTGCCCGATGATCTGGGAATTGGACTCCGTAAAGGTGTCCACATATACGTCCTCGGACGCCCGGATAGAAATACTGAGCGTCAATGTAGCAACGCATATGACGCTCAGCAGCATGACCGATAGAATTTTCAGCAGCAAACTATTGGACCGCAGTTTTTCTAAGATTTTTTCCATCGTTTCCCTCCAACCGCGGCGCCGCATTGACGGCGGAACTCGCTCGGCGTTTTCCCGGTGAATTTCTTGAACACCTTACAGAAATAACTGTGATCCCCATAGCCGACCATCCCGCACACCTCGGACACCGGGATATCGCCCTTGCGCAGGAGCTCCTCCGCGCGGCGGATGCGGGCGCGGTTCAGATATTCACTGAACCCCTCCCGGTTGTTGGCGCTGAAATACGAGGACAGGTAAGAATAATTGAAATTGAATCGCTTGGCGACATCGTTGAGGGTCAGCGCCTCGGCGCAGTGTTCCTCCACATAGTCGAGGATCTCCTGGACGGAACGCTTCCCTTGCCGCGGCGCCCGCTCTTCAAACAGCGTGAGGAAATCGGCCCGGATGCAGCCAAAGGCTTCCAGGAGATCTTCCGCGAATTTTGCTTCACTGATCCGGATAAAACAGTCGCGCTTGAGGGAAGCGATGCGTTCCGCATCCATGCCGCTTTCCTCCCAAAAGGCCAACATCTGATAGAGCGCATCCTGCACCAGGGATTTGAGCTCGAATTCCCCGGGGGCATGCCGGTCAACCGCCCGCCGCAGCCAGGCGTCCAATTGCTCCAGCGCCTGACGCATATCGGATGCGCGGACCAATGCGTTGAATCTTGCGGCGTCGAACGGCTCTGCGGCGGCAGGGGCAAACGCATCCTCCCCCTGGATGAACACGTCCCGGCAATAAAAGCGCTGCCGGGAGAGCGCGGCCAGGCGGGTATAGGTCTCTTTGAGCAGGCCCAATCCACTGAACTCCCTGGTGTAGACATAAAAGGCGCGCGGCGACTTTACGCGTACGGCGGCCACCAGCTTTCTGACGCGCTCCGTCAACGAGCGGTACGGCTCCGCCGCATAATTGACGATCATCAGCAAAAACTTGCGGTCGATCGTGGCCACCCGCGCGGTTACGCCGGGCAGGAACTCCTCTGCGCCGGCTGCTAAAATCCCGGCCTCCCGGCTGAGATTGGCTGCATTTCCCAGCACATAGGGGACATTCATCCCCACCAGGAAAAAGTGCGGATAGGGAAATACCTTGCGCAACTTTTCCAGGGCGTCCGGCGCGGGGAACCCGGACAGCGCCTGGTTGATGACGCTCTCGAACGAATCCCCTCCCCCGCGGGTGAGCACGAAATCCGGAATCTGCCCAGCCGCCTTACAGAGGGTCGCCAGCAATTCCTGCTGGTTCAGCGTGGGCTTGAGGATGTAGTCCACCGCGCCGTGCTGGAAGATGGATTTTACATATTCAAAGTCGCTGTAGCCGCTCAACACAATGACGCGGGTTTCCGGATACCGCTCCTGGATGGCCTGGGTCAGGGCGATCCCATCCATCACCGGCATGACCACATCCGTCAGCACAATCTGCGGCTTCAATTCCTCGATCCGGGCCAAGGCTTCCTCCCCATTGGACGCTTCCCCCACGATCTGGAACCCCTCCTGCTCCCAATGGATCATGCCCTTGATCCCCTGACGGGTGAGATATTCATCCTCAACGATCAAGATGCGGCAATAGGTAGACATCCTGCTCCCCCTCCCCGCCGTCCAGCGGTTTTTTCACCCTTATTATAGCGTATCCGGGCTTTTCCAACAAGCGCCGCAACCTCTTTCATTCATAGAAGCATAAGCGGCCGCCGGATGAAAGCCCCCTTAAAAGGGCGGTTTTCCCCGCTTTCCCAACCGAAAAAATCGCCGTCCAAACCGGACGGCGATTTTTTCCACGGATTTTATTTAGATTGTTTTGCCTGCTCGCGCAGTTTATAATGCATCAGTTTGCCGGTTGCGGTGTGCGGCAATTCCTTCACAAGGTTGTACACGCGCGGCCATTTGTACGAGGACAACATGGGGCTGTGCATGCAATATTCCTTGAGCTCGGCCACCGTCAAGCTTTCGTCCGAGGGGACGACATAAGCCGCCACAACCTCGCCGCGCAGCTTGTCCGGAATCCCGATGACGGCGCTCTCCGCCACCTTGGGATGCTCGTTCAGCACGGCCTCAATCTGCGTCGGGTAGATGTTTTCGCCCGCGGACACAATCATATCGTCCTTCCGGCCGGAAACGGTGACAAACTCGTTTTCATCCCATGTCCCCACGTCGCCGGTGTAGAGCCAGCCCTTGTAGAATTTCTGGGCAGTCATCTCCGGATTGTTAAAATAGCAGAACGCGCTCTTCGCAGGGGAGGAGATGATGATCTCCCCAGGGGTCTTCCCGTCGCGCGGCACGGTGTCCTCCGGCTCGGCATGCGAACCGTCTTCGCGCAGGGCGACCAGCCGGACGTCGTCGTCCGTGCAGGAGCGTCCGGCAGACCCCGCCATATCCGGCAGGTCAAACGGGCGCAGGAAGGTGTTCCAGAAGGTCTCCGTGGTGCCATAGCCATTGAAAATATTGGGGGTCAAGAGCTTCATATATTTTTCGCAAGCGGCCTTTTCAAACGGGGCGCCCATGGTCACAATGCCCCGCAGGGCCGACAGCTTTGCATGGGCCTTTTCCTGCGCACGCGCGAGCATGGCGATGATGGTCGGCACGCCGATCAGGAACGAAACCTCGTATTTTTCCGCATATTCCAGGCAGCGTTTCGGGCTGAAGTCCCGCAAAATGACCACTTCGCCGCCCGCATACAGCGTCGGGCACGGGCCGCCGGAGTGGATGCCGCCGCGGTGGAACCACGGGGTCATATTCATGGTGCGGTCCGTCGGGCCGAGCGGGAAGTGCATCATCACATCGTGCGCGGAAAGGACCTCGTTCACGTTGTTGATCGGCACGCCCTTGGGCCGGTTGGTGGTCCCGGAGGTATATAGGCGGGTGGTCTCGTCGTAAATATGAGGGGCAAAGCCGATGGGCGGATCGGTTTCCGGCTGATTCGCCACATAGTCCTGATACAGAATATGGCCGTCGGGCGCCTGCGCGCCGCCCTTGTAATCCACCATAATAGTGACATCCGGTTTGTACACGCACATTCCCAGCGCGCCCGCGGACAGGTCGCCGAACTCCGCATCGTAGAGGAATGCTTTGGGGCGGCTGTCGTCGATGACCAGCGCAATCTCGCCCGCGCCCTGCCGGTAGTTGACCGGGCAGGCAATCGCGCCGATTTTGTGTGCAGCAAGGTAACAGAATACAAACTCAGGGGAGTTGAGCAGCGCAAACATCACCACGTCGTTCTTACCGACCCCGTCCGCGCGCAGTGCATGCGCCAGGCGGTTGGCCTCGGCGTTCAGCTCCGCATAGGTCCAGCGGCGGCCGGAAATCGGGTCGTTCAGCGCTGGGCGGGTGCTAAAACGCGATACATTGCGCAGAAATCCGTTCAGATAGGTGAACCGCGACTCGAACGTGTCGCGGAACATGGTGACGTCATACGTATACTGGTTATTCATACTGTGTTCGCCTCATTTCTCGTATCGGGAAAGAATGATACTGGAATTTTGTCCGCCAAAGCCCAGGGAATTGGACATGGCGGCTGTGATCTCGACCTTGCGGGCCGTATGGGGTACATAATCCAGGTCGCAGTCCGGGTCTGGGGTATCCAGATGCAGGGTGGGCGGCAAAATGCCTTCCTGGATTGCTTTGATGCAGGCGATGGCCTCGGTCAGGCCGCCCGCGCCCATCAAGTGGCCGGTTGCGGATTTGGTTGCGGAGACCGGCGGGGCCGTTTCGCGCCCACCGAACACGGCCTTGACCGCCAATGTTTCAGCCTTGTCGCCGAGCGGCGTCGAGGTACCGTGCGCATTGATGTACCCGATGTCGGAGGGCTGCATCCCGGCGCGCTGCAGCGCACGCTTCATGCAGGCCGCAGCACCCGCACCATCCGGGCAGGGCGCCGTGACATGGTGTGCATCCGATGTGTTGGCCCAGCCTGCCAGCACCGCGTGAATCGTTGCGCCGCGCGCGAGGGCGTGCTCTTCGGTTTCAATCAGCAGCGCGCCGCCGCCTTCCCCGATGACAAAACCGTCCCGGTTGAGGTCAAACGGGCGGCAGGCATGGAGAGGATCGTCGTTGCAGCGCGAAAGCGCCTTGGCCTGCGACAAGCCGGACACCACGATCGGGCAGAGGATGCTCTCCCCGCCAACCGCAAGGACTGCGTCCGCCTCGCCCGCGTTGAGCAGCATGGCAGCGACCATCATCGCGTCGCCGCCCGCGGAACAGGCCGTATTGAGGGTCATGCTCGGGCCATGGATGCCGCGCGCGATGGCGATCTGCGCGGCCGCAATATTGCCGATGGCCATGGGCACAAAGCGCGGGCCGACGCGGCGGCCTGCATCAAACGCCTCCTGGGTGTGCGCCACCGTGGTCACGCCCGCCATAGCCGTGCCCATCACAATGCCAATCCGGTCGGACTCGGCTTCGATGGGAAAACCACTGCTCTCCAA
Source organism: Anaeromassilibacillus sp. 1001302B_160321_C8 (assembly GCF_015554745.1). Classification (NCBI taxonomy): domain Bacteria; kingdom Bacillati; phylum Bacillota; class Clostridia; order Eubacteriales; family Acutalibacteraceae; genus Anaeromassilibacillus; species Anaeromassilibacillus sp. 1001302B_160321_C8. The sequence continues at coordinate 27,491 of NZ_JADNJD010000009.1, forward strand.
TGCCTCCTGCGCCGCAGCATAGGCAAACTGCATGAACGGGTCCATGGTGCGCGCAAGCGTCTTGGGCATGTGATCGGCCGGATTGAAATCCTTCAACTCAGCTGCAATCTGTACGGGCAAATCAGACGCATCAAAGCGCGTGATCGGGCCAACACCGCAACAGCCTTCGATCAGCGCATTCCAATAGGCGGTTACCCCTATGCCGACCGGCGTGACCGCCCCCATGCCGGTGATTACCAATGTTTTTTCTTTCATGCCAGTTCCCCATTCCTCATTTCCCCTGAAATTTGCAGCAGTCCGCGGAGGCCTTGAAATTCATCGGTCCGCAGGCGGCTCTGCATGGAAATCGGCGCCAAACGGCTGGCCGGCCACTTCCCCACTCTGCAAAGAAAAAGCTGATTTTCCCCCGGGGACATTGCCGGCTAACCGCTGTTCTGATACTATTACCCGTTATTATAACAGAAAAGTATCAAAAATAAAAGAAGAATCGCTGGATAAGCCATACGAAAACAAAAACCTTCCCCAAAGCGGGGAAGGCAATAGCGCCGCCGGTCCCGGGCGAACACGCTCTATTTACATAATATCGATCAGCTCGAACAATACCCGTTTTTGCTTCTCTGAAAGGGTCGCCCACTTTGCAAACAACGCCCGTTGCTCCTCCGTCAATTCCATCGGCTCCTTCCCTTCGGAAAAGAATTGTGCCAGGGTCATTCCAAACGCTTTGCAGATCGCTTCTAATGTGTATAGCGTTGGAGCATTATTCCTCTTAAATAAATTGCTGATCGTGGATTGTGGCAGATTTGCCATCTTCGCTAATTTATATTCACTCCATCCCCGCTCTTCCATAAGTTCGCGGATGTGTTGCTGAACGTCCAACCCATCACCCTCCATCGGCAACGATTCTTTCTTGCAGGGAAGGCGTCTTCCCACAATCTAAGCGAAGAATGAAAAAATTCTTTCTTCATTAATCACATGTCTTCTTTTCCATCTTCCAGGTACTCGACCAATTCCCCCGGCTGACATTCGGACATGCGGCATAACCGGTCCAATGTTTTCGTGGGGATGGGTTGATCGTGCCGGATTCCCTGTAATGTCTGCGGATCAATCCCTTCGTTTGCCAAGTGGTAATAGGAAACATGCCGGTTCACCATAAGGCTTCGCAAAGGGCGGTAGGAAATAGCCCCGGCTTAAAGTGACAGGGGCTTCGATGATCCCATTATAGTGATTATAAGCATGATCGTCAATGAGAAAAAGCGTGCGGCAATCCCGCACGCTCTCCCCCTATTTCACCAGTACCCCGGAATCCGACTGCATCAGAATGAAAATCTGCTCCTCCATCCCGGTGGAGGCGTTGATATAGACCAACACGCGGTCCTCATTTTCCCCTGTGCATTGGAATTCGTAGCACAACACCTCGTTTAATCCCGGCGTGGGGATGAGCGCCAAGGAACCGCTCTCCACCTTGAGCCGGGGGCTGACGGACTTCTGCGCCTCTTCCTGCGTGATTTTTGGCGTGAGTTCACCGCGGTCCGTGTGATTCATAATATAGCCGGTCGCATTATACTCGACAATGCCGCCGGTGTCCAACGCCACTGCCACCTTCACCAGATCGGGATAGCACGTCACGCCGTCCTGGGAATAGGCATAATTGATGGTGCAGATGCCGTCGTTGATGACATAATAGCTTTCCTTCATGTTTTGGATGCCCTTTGCCTCCAAAAAGCCCTGCGCGGCGGTGCGCGCCCCATCCGCATCCAGCCGGATTTCCCCGATCTCCCGGCCATCCGTCATCGCGCTCACCACGCCGCCCGCCTTTGTCACGGAGATCCGGATGGTGCCGCAGTCGAAATTATAGGTGGGCAGGCCGCCGGCGCTGTCCTGGGTGTGGGTCAGTTTGTCCTGTGTAACGCCGAGGAACGACGCCGCGTTGTTCTGGGCGTTGCCCTGTGGCACCTCGCTCTGCCCCGCCAGGAGCTTTGGCTCCTGCTGGCCGATGTGGTCGGAGAAGGGGCCGTCGTAGATCAACGAGGGGTAGTCCGTAAAATCGTCCGCTGCCTGCTGGAAGCTGGCGTCCACCGGCCCGGCGTCAAAGTCCGGCTGGATGCCGTCCAACCCCTCTTTCAGCTTCTTTGCGTACTGCTCCAGGTTTTCCATGGAGGCATATTCCTCCTCGCTGATGCTGCCCCCTGCGGAAATTTTGGAGGACAGCGCCATGGAGAAATCGCCCACCTGCGAGATAAACTTATTCACGTTGGCAAGGTTGCCGCTCTCCAGCGGCAGAATCCCCAGCGCCGCCTTCGCCATGCTGGTCTCCCGCATCAGCTTTGCCGCAAGGCCGTTCTGCTGGGTGGGCGTATTGGCGTAGATGCTCTTATTCAATGTATTTTCGATGTTGTCCACGCAGTCGCCCAGGTCTGTCACGGCCCGCTGGTAGTTGTAGTTTAAATTCATCTTGTATTTGGACGCCTGCATGTAGCCGCTCACCGTCGTGCCCCCCAGCACCAGGATCACGGCAACCAACGCAAGGGACAAAAACAGCACTTTCCGGTTTTTTGTCATACAATTCGACCGCCCTTCCTGTTTTGTGGTCATGGGATGTGGTTATTTTTAGCAGCGGTTCGCCCGATTATACGGAATTTGGATTGCGAAACGATTTGCTGCGCGCTATAATACTACTGCTGAACGATTTCCAAATAAAAACGGTGCAAAATGATCAGACGGGGGCGGTTCGATGGACAGCAGAGTAGAAGCATTTTTTGATTCGGTCAAAGGCAAACGGGTGACCTTTTGCGGCATCGGCGGCAGCAATCTGCCGCTGATTTCGCTGTTTCAGGAAAAAGGGGCCGTGGTGTCGGCGCGGGACCGGCGCACACGGGAAGCACTCGGCAAGACGGGGGACGATCTGGAGGCCCGCGGCGTTGCCCTGCATCTCGGGGAGACATACCTGCAAAACCTGGATGAGGACATCATCTTCCGCACGCCCGGCATGAAATTCACCTTGCCGGATCTGGACGCCGCCCGTGCGCGCGGCGCGGCGGTCACCTCTGAGATGGAGCTCTTCTTCGACCTGTGCCCCTGCAAGATCTATGCGGTGACCGGCAGCGACGGAAAGACCACCACAACCACCATTGTCTCGGAATTTTTAAAGGCGGCCGGGAAAAAGGTCCATCTGGGCGGAAACATCGGCCGGCCGCTTCTCCCGGAGATTGAGCGCGTCGCGCCGGACGATGTCGCGGTGGTGGAGCTCTCGAGCTTCCAATTGATCTCCATGCGCAGGAGCCCGGACGTGGCGGTGGTGACCAACCTGTCGCCCAACCATCTGGACATCCACAAGGATATGCAGGAATACATCGATGCCAAAAAGAACATCTTCCTGCATCAGAACGCCTTTGGGCGGACCGTTTTGAATGCAGACAATTCCATCACCGCAGGCTTTGCGCCCGAGGTGCGCGGGCAGCTTTACACCTTCAGCCGGAGGGGGCGCTGCGCCTATGGCGCTTGGGTCGATGAAGCGGGCCGCATCCTGCTCTCGCAGGGGAAGGACGACACCTATGTGATGGATGCGTCGGAGATCAAAATCCCCGGCGCCATCAATGTAGAAAATTATCTGGCGGCCATCTGCGCGGTCTGGGGCGACGTCCCCATCGACATCATCCGCGTGGTGGCCCGCAACTTCGGCGGCGTGGAGCACCGCGCCGAATTGGTGCGCGAGCTGGACGGCGTGAAGTGGTACAACGATTCCATCGGCACCAGCCCGACCCGCACGGCGCGCGGCACCCTCTCCCTGTACGACCGCAAGATCATCCTGATCGCCGGGGGATACGATAAAAAAATTCCGTACGACGACCTCGGCCCAGTGATCGTGGGCAAGGTCAAAACGCTGGTCCTGATGGGCGCAACCGGCCCGAAGATCGAGGCCGCGGTAAAAGCGGCCCCCGCCTATGAGGAGGGCAGCCCCAAGATCCTCCATGCCCGCTCCATGGAAGAGGCTGTGGCGATCTGCCGTGCCGAAGCGCAAGCGGGCGACATCGTGTCCCTCTCCCCCGCCAGCGCGAGCTTTGACCTGTATGCCAATTTCGCCGAGCGTGGAAACCACTTCAAGCGCTTGGTCAACGCGCTCAAATAATACAATCCTAATATATAGAATATCATTTATACAAATTGTATAAACTGTGTGTTTTCGATGGAAATCGCGGTCGTTCTCCAAACCGTGCAAATCCGTCTGGTGATTATAATCATCCGTAATAAATTTAATAAATTATACAAATTGTATCGTATCAAGCAGGAGGAATACCATGACCGAGGATTTACAGGAACTGCTCTTTGCGCTCTGCGCAGCGCCCGGCACGCCGGGCGACGAATCCGAAGCGGCCAGGCGCGCCGCATGGGAGCTTTCCGACTGCGGCGAAACCGAGATCGACCGCATGGGAAATGTCATCTGCCGCATGGGGAACCAAACCGCCCAACAGCAGATTCTCTTGGACGCCCACCTGGATCAAGTGGGCCTGATCGTAACCCGTATCGAAACGAACGGCTTTTTGCGCGTCGACCGCTGCGGCGGCACGGACCGCCGGGTCCTCCCGGGCAGCCCGGTCACCGTGTTTGGCAAGGAACCGTTGACCGGGATTGTCTGCTGCATGCCCCCGCATCTGACCGAGGGCGGCGAGGACAAGGTGGAGTCCGTGGACCGGATGGCCATCGACCTGGGGCTTTCCACGGAAGAGGCGCAGGAACTTGTCTCCCCCGGCGACCGGGTGTTGGTCCGCGCGCCGCAGAAGCGTCTCCTGGGCACCCGCATCACCTCCCCGGCCCTGGACGACCGCGCGGGATGCGCCGCATTGATCCGCTGTGCACAGCTTTTGCGCAATCAAACGCTCTCCTGTGGGCTCACCATCCTGTTGAGCAGCCGCGAAGAGGCCGGCGGCCAGGGCGCACAGACCGGCGCCTACTCTTTGGAACCCACGGAGGCCATCGCGGTGGACGTCAGCTTTGCCGCCCAGCCCGGCGTTGACCCGGCAAAATGCGGCAAGCTGGGCGGTGGCCCCATGATCGGCATGGCGCCCATTCTCAACCGTCCGATGACAAACCGGCTGATGGAGCTCGCCAAAGAGCACGAGATCCCCTACTCCATGGAGATCATGGGCGGGGAAACCGGCACCAACGCGGACGAAATCGCCGTCTCCCGCACCGGCGTCCCCACGGCCATGGTGTCCATCCCGCTGCGCTACATGCATACGCCGGTCGAGGTGATCGACACCCAGGACGTGGCGTATACGGCGCGCCTGCTGGCGGAATATGTGAAGGGGGTGGACTGAAATGGCGGATCTGGCACTTTTGGAGCGTCTCTGCTGCGCACGCGGCATCTCCGGATGCGAGGAGGAAATCCGCGAAATCATTCTGGAGGAAATCCGTCCGTATGCCGACTGCGTGGAGGTCACGCCGCTCGGCAATCTTCTCGCCTTCAAAAAGGGGGCGAACCGCGCTAAGACCAAGTTGATGCTCAACGCCCACATGGACGAAGTGGGGATGACCGTCACGTATATTGAAGACAACGGTTTGCTCCGCTTTGCCACGGTGGGCGGCATCGACCGCCGGGTGCTGTGCGGCAAGCCCGTCACCGTTGGAAAGGGCATCCCCGGCGTGATCGGCGCAAAGCCCATCCATTTGCTCACCAGCGAAGAGCGGGAAAAATCCGTCCCGGTCAAGGATCTCTATATCGACATCGGCGCGCTCAGCCGCCAGGAGGCGGAGGAGGCGGTTTCCCCGGGCGACCCGGTGACCTTCGACTCCCTCTTCGACACCGCGCACGGTATGATCAAAAGCCGCGCCCTGGACGACCGCGCAGGCTGTGCCATCTTGATCGACCTGCTCAAAAAGCCGCTGCCCTACGACATGCTGTTCGCCTTTGTCGTGCAGGAGGAAACCGGGCTGAACGGGTCCAAAACCGCGGCGTATATCGCGGACCCCGACGCCGCCATCGTGGTGGAAAGCACCACCGCCGCCGACGTCGCAGGTGTCCCGGAGGACAAGCAGGTCTGCCATGTCGGGAGCGGCCCGGTCCTCTCCTTTATGGACCGCCGCACCATCTACGACCGCGCATATTACCAGATGGCGTTCGACGCGGCAAAGGAAACCGGCGTCTCCTGCCAGGCAAAACAGGCGGTGGCCGGAGGCAACGACGCGGGGGCCATCCACGTCTCGCGCGGCGGCGTCCGCACGGTGGCGGTCTCCCTGCCGTGCCGGTATCTGCACTCCGCTGTCAGCCTCATCTCCCAGAAGGATTTCCATGAGGCCGAAACGCTGATCGAACGGCTGGCGGAAAAGATTGCAGGCGGCGAATGATTGCATTTGTAGAACACCCCGAGGCGCTCGCCTCCTTTTCGGGAAACGCCTTTGCTTGCCGCATCCGCGCCACGGCCGCTGCGTACGGCTTTGCTCACCCGTTCGCACGGTTTTGGGTGCAGGGCCGCGGGGCAGCCCTATGCCTTCTGGACGATGTGATGATCCTGGACGCGCGCGCCGGTGCGGACTTTGACGAGCTGGCCGCCTTCCTCCCCGCTGCCGGGGCGCGGACCGTGCTCTGTTCCGCCGAGGCAGCCCGGGCGCTGCCGTTTCCCCGCCGCGCCACAGGGGAGATCATGGCGTTACGAGAGCGGGCTGCCCCTGTGGAGGAAGCGGAAATCCTCTGGGACCCCAGCCCCCGGCTGTTATATCCCCTTTTACGTGCAAGCCAAACGGCCAGCTTTCTCCCGCCGCCGTTTGAGCCGTTTTATCTCGACCTCTCCCACCGGACGCGCCACGGGGCCGCCCGCTCCGCCGCCATTCGCGCGAGGGATTCCCTGGCCGCCTGTGCCATCTGCTCTGCAAAAACGGAGGAGGCGGCGGTATTGTCCGCGGTGGCTGTGCGGCCGGATGTCCGGCGCCGCGGGTTCGGGGCGCGGGTTGTCCTCGCTTTGGCGGCAAGCCTGCCGGTGGATACCATCTATATTTTCCGCGCTTCGGGGGAAAACGAAGCCTTTTATCGAACACTTGGATTTACTGGACACAGCCATTTTGCAGAGCTGGATGTCCAAGAAAGGAACAACCTATGAAAGAAAAACGTTTTGAAGTGGTCTTTTCCCAGGGAACCATGGATGTCGTTCGGATCCTAGTGGACCAGGTGACCGGTGTAAACTATTTGCAGGTCTGCAACGGATATGCGGGAGGGTTGACCCCCCTGCTCGACCGCGAAGGAAAGCCCGTCATTTCGCCGGTGAAGCCGTATCATGGCTGACATGCCGGTGATTTCCTTTTATCCCCGCCTGCCGCACGGCGCCTCCCCGCTTTTTTCGTTCGTACTGGCGAAAAAGGACGCAAAATGGGTTCTCTGCCGGCAAAAGGCGCGGACAACCTGGGAATTCCCCGGCGGGCACATCGAGCCGGGGGAATCGCCGGAGGCGGCGGCGCGGCGTGAGCTCTGGGAGGAAACCGGCGCGGTCCGCTACCATCTGGAGTACCTTTGCGCGTATTCCGTGGAGGGCGATCCGATCGACGGTGTAGACAAAAATTACGGCGTCCTATATACCGCAACAATTGAAACTTTTGAAGAACTGCCGCCCATGGAGATGGCGGAAATGCGGCTCTTTGCCGAATTGCCAACAAATATGACGTATCCACAATTGCAGCCTAAGATGGCGCTCTATGCGGAGAACGTCGGGAAATGGAAGAAGGAGAAAGGAACCCCATGATTTACCCTGCATTTCAAATTGATTCACGCATCCAGGATGCGGCAGCCCGCGCGATGGAAAAAATTTCCCCCGTCCTGAAAGGCATCGACGATACAACGGACTACAACCAGCAGAAGATGCTGTCCGCCTTCATTTCTTCCGGTGTGAGCGAAAGCCATTTTGCGGCCTCGACCGGATACGGATATGGCGACCGGGGCCGCGAGGTGCTCGACCAGGTCTATGCCAAAGCGCTCGGCGCGGAGGACGCCCTGGTGCGCTATAATTTTGTGAGCGGCACGCATGCGCTCACCGTTGCGCTCTTCGGCGTTTTGCGTCCGGGGGATACCATGCTCAGCGTGACCGGCCTGCCCTATGACACGCTGCGCGGCGTGATCGGCCTGACCGGGGATGGGAACGGTTCCTTGAAGGAATTCGGCATCCGCTACGAGCAGGTCGATCTCTTGCCCGACGGCACGCCGGACTATGCGGCGATCGCCCAGCGCGTCACCCCCTCGATCAAAATGGTCTATATCCAGCGGTCGCGCGGCTACAGCCTTCGCCCCTCCCTCTTTGTGGAGGACATCGAACGCATCGCCAAAATTGCCAAGGAGAAGGCGCCCAATTGCATTGTGATGGTGGACAACTGCTATGGCGAATTCGTCCAGCGCGACGAACCCACCAGCCACGGCGCCGACCTGATGGCGGGTTCGCTCATCAAGAATCCCGGCGGCGGCGTTGCCCCCACGGGCGGCTACATCGCCGGGCGGCGCGACCTGGTGGAAAGCTGCTCCTACCGGCTAACCACCCCGGGAACCGGCAAAGAAATCGGCTGTACGCTCGGCAACAACCGCGAACTGTTTATGGGTGCGTTCCATGCGCCGCATGTCACGGGCGAAGCGCTCAAAACGGCTGCGTTTACGGCCGCGCTCTTCAGCGAGTTCGGCTACGATGTAACGCCCAAGCCCGACGAGCCGCGCGCGGACATCATTCAAGCCGTCCTCCTGCGCCGGGAAGAGGCCCTGATCGCCTTCTGCCAGGGCGTGCAGAAGGGCGCCCCCGTGGACGCATTTGTCACGCCGGAGCCATGGGACATGCCGGGTTATGACTGCCAGGTCATCATGGCCGCAGGCGCCTTCACCCTGGGCGCGAGCATCGAACTCTCTGCGGACGCGCCGCTGCGCGAGCCCTATGCCGCCTGGATGCAGGGCGGGTTGAATTTCCACAGCGGGCGCCTGGGCGCTATGCTCGCGGCGCAATCCATGTTGGAGCGGGGCATTCTGGAAGCATAGTGGTGAAATCTGTTTAAAAAATGATTTGAAAAAACAACCGGGAATGCCATGGATTTTTTCATTGGCATTCCCAATTCATATCGACATCTATATCGGCAGCATTCCCCATTGCGCCAAAGAATTTCAAATATATACACTACTCATTTGGCCTTATACAGAAATAAGTTTTAAGATACAAAAAAACGGAGAACCCTACAAGAGTTCTCCGGTTGGTCGGAGTGACAGGATTTGAACCTGCGGCATCCTGCTCCCAAAGCAGGCGCGCTACCAACTGCGCTACACCCCGATTGAAAAACAACATCTATTTTTCGGTTTTCTTATCGCAATGATACACAAATTATGTAAGCACATAATAAAGTGTATAGCTTTATTATTATAGTGAAAACCACATAGAAAGTCAATATCTCCATGGAAAAGACTTGCAATTTAAGGAAAGGTTCGTTATAATGAGTAGCGTAAATTTACAGAAGAACTCTATATTCCGATAAGATTTTGTAAATGCGGGTGTGGCGGAATTGGCAGACGCACAAGATTTAGGTTCTTGCGCTGCAAAGCGTGCAGGTTCAAGTCCTGTCACCCGCACCAGTCGAGCCTGGACGCAATTCGCGTTCCAGGCTCGGTTTTTTTATTATGCCTTTTCGCTCGCGTTTGTAGCGGGTCTTTTTTGTAGCGTAATCCCATGCAGAGTATTATTAAAGGATCTAAAAAGTTCTTTTGATAATACTCCTCATTTTTTATTCCCTAATCTATATAGCGGTCTGTGCGGGGGCGTAGCTTAATGCTACGCCTTTTCTCGTTTCCAAAAGGATGTCCCGCTCGGGGATTTTCCGGTCATCCGGCACCTATCCAAGAGAAGTCCAGCCAGATATAATGGGCAGACGAACCATGGTGGAGCCCGGAATGGTGGTTGTCGCAGCGGAAGAACTCGATATTATGGTTAAAATAGAAATTAAAATCCGGCTACTTCATTTCTTTTTCAAATCTAAAGAAATAATTGTTCTCTTTTGGGATGTTGCCTGCGGTTTCACTTATTTGGTGTGGGTCTTTGTGTTTAGGATTAAAAAATTCTACAATCTTAAAGCCACAACGATTTACATAAAAATGGATATTTCGCTTATCATAATATGGAGTATGCGTCTCCCAAATTCTTGTTTCAGGATGTAATTCTTCAATTGCTTTCCATATTTTAAATCCGTTTCCAGTATTCTGTGCGTCTGATTTCACATACAAAAGATGGAGTGAGTTGTAGCCGGTCGTATCATCTATAACGACGATGGTTCCTCCGACCCTTTCTCCATCGATTTCTGCAATATAGGCTTCAGAGCCTTTCGTGTTAAAAGATTCTTCTATATCTTCTATGGGAAGAATTGTTTTTTCATATTTTCCAAACTCTGATACATAAGAGTCTTGAAAAGCTTCTTGTATTTCACTTACGAATGTGTTCTTGTCTTCAATGGTAATGATTGGTCTTAAATTTATTTTGTTCATACTTCCTTGTTCTCCTTAAATTTTATAGTGCATTTCATCAAAGAAGTATGCCTTTATTCTCTGCCGCCCCAATCAAATAGTTTCATCGTTTCCCACTCCAAATTCCACTTTCATGATCCACGCTCGCAAAAACATCGATTTTTCAAGGCTCCACACCTGTTTTCCGTTCAAACCTTATCTGTTTGCCCTTGTTTTGCCCTACGAGCTGAAACAAGGGCATCTTTTATTCTCCGTTGGGTCCCCTATCCAGTAGCCTTGCGGAAGTACGCTCCCCTTGTGACGTGAGCGTAGATGTCCATTGTGGCGCTGACATCCGAGTGTCAGAGAAGTTTCTGGACATCTTTCGGCTTTGTGCCGCCGGAAAACAGATAAAAAGTTCCTTTCTATCCGTGGTAATCGGGATTGCGACATATGGCGTGTGTAAAGTAATTGTGCCATTTTCGCCAGTGAAAGTCAACTGACATTTTTACTTGTCAAGCTGCCATACAATTTTTTGGAAAATGTTTCTTCAACTTTTTCCACTATCCCGAAAAGTGCGCCCATCGACATTCTTGTGCGCCCCTCATCGCGAATATGTAAAATTCCGTTTGAAAACCGTTTTATATCCTCAACCGGTATTTCCATCTTCTTGCGGTATACCTGCTGCATGATTGCCCCGGACTCCATAGCGTACCGCCCAAGGCGACTCTTCTAGCCCTTGTCCTCCGCCACACGATCCCCCCCTCCATAGCGTCGGCTAAATAACCGTATACAGATCAATCATCTTGTAGCGAGAAGCCGCTGGTGCGGCACTCTCCTTTTACAAGTTCCTTTACAAATTCCGTTGCAGGACTCCGAAGCAGATCCCCAGGCTTTGCAAATTGTTCCATTTTGCCGTTGTTCATAACAAGCACTTTTGTGCCGAGCCTCAGCGCTTCGGAAATATCGTGGGTAACAAACAATACGGTAATACCTGTCTGCCCATGGATCCGCTTCAATTCCATCTGAAGCTGCCCCCGCGTGATTTCATCCACCGCACCGAACGGCTCGTCCATTAAAAGGATCTCAGGGGACGCTGCCAAAGCGCGGGCGATACCAACCCTTTGCTGCTGGCCGCCGGAAAGTTCGGACGGATAGCGGTCCTTCAAATCTTCTGAAAGCCCCACGATTTTCATCCATTTGGATACGGCGTTTTTTGTCTTCCCTTTATCCCGCTTGTTTAGCAAGTTTGGAACGTAAGCGATGTTTTGCTCTACCGTCATATGCGGAAACAGCACACTGCCCTGAATGGCATAGCCGATATTTCCGCAGAGTTGTGTCTGATTTTTATTGCGGATATTTTCACCGTCAACAAATATATCCCCCGAAGTCGGCTGCACCAAACCGTTTACCATTTTGAGCGCCGTCGTTTTGCCACAGCCCGATGAACCGATAATCGTTACAAACTCGCCTTTTTCTATGGAAAGATTAAAGCCCTCCATCACTACCTTTTCGCCGTATACTTTTTTAACATTCTTAAATTCAATCTCTGTTTTCATCTCATCCACCTCACTGCAAAAGGCCATGGTTTTGAAGGAACCCTTCCGCTACCTCTCGCGGCTCTTTGCTTTCCGTTTCAACGGCATAGTTCATTGCGGCCATATCCGCGTCGCTAATCAGCCCGTTCAGCTTTTCAAATACGGCTTCTAATTCCGGGTATTCCTCAAGCACGTCTGCGCGAATCACATTCCCGCAAATATAGGAAGGATAGAAATGCTTGTCATCTTCTAAAACAACCACATCTGAAGCCGACAGTTGCCCGTCTGTTGTAAAAATCACCATCACATCGATCTTTCCCTGGCGGATCGCCTGATATTTGAGCCCAATGTCTAAATCCATTGTTTTGCCAAAATCCAGCCCATAGGTTTCACAAAGGGCGTCATAGCCATCCTCGCGTTCGAAGAAATCATATTCCGCACCAAATGTGAGATCGCCTGCTACAGATTTGAGATCGGAATAGGTTTTAAGGTTATATTTTTCTGCAATTTCACGGCGGACAACCAAACCATACGTATTGTCAAAGCCGTACATCCCAATCCAATCCATATGGAATCGTTCGCTATATTCATTTTTCAATTCACCGAATAAATCTTCGGTATATAAACCGTCGTGTTTGAGGACCGCATTCCAACCCGTGCCTGTGTACTCAGGATACAGGTCGAATTCCCCGCTCTCCATTGCGGGCTGGATATTCGATGTCCCGCCGCCGACCCCCTGCGTCAGCTCAACATTCAAATCTGTGTCCTGCTCGATCAGGATGTCCAGCATTTCACCGAGGATATATTGTTCCGTCATCGGTTTTGTGGCTATATGTATGGTGTCTTTCTGCGGTATATGGATTATGGCGCCCCCTACAATGCCCAAACAGAGGACAGCCGCAACGGCAGCCATCATTTTGTTGGTTCTCTTTGCTTTTGCGCTGTGTCTCCGGATACGTTTCTCAATGAAACCAAGGATAAAATCCATTGCAAGGGCAAGCAAAGCAATCAGCAAGCTGCCGGCCATTGTCATTGCCGCATTATTGGTCGTAATGCCCCGGTAAATCGCGACCCCCAACCCCCCTGCACCAATAAAAGAGGCAATACCTGCAAGGGCAATTGTCATCGTCACCATATTGCGAACCCCCGACATAATCACTGGCATAGCAAGCGGGAGTTTGATCTTAAACAAAATCTGCGCTTTTGTGCTTCCCATACCTTTCGCCGCTTCCAAAATAGAGGGGTCTACATTCGTAATACCCGTGTGCGTATTGCGTACCATCGGCAGCAATGCATACATAGCCAGCGCTATAATGGCCGTTGCATTGCCCACACCTGAAAAGGGGATCAAAAAACCGAGCATAGAAATGGACGGTATCGTATACAAAAAATTGATCACGCCTAGCGCCGGCCTTGCGGCTTTTGGGAATTCACTGATCAGAATCCCTACAAGCCCTCCGAACAGTATGGCAATCAAAATAGAAACCAATGCTATTTCCAAATGCTCTAGCAATAACTCCCAGAAAAAATCTGCTCTATCCGTAAAAATAGACAACATATCTTTTAACACGTTCATCCCCTCCTTATATTGGGGCTTTCTCAAAAGCCAAGCGATGGATACGGTCTTGTTCCATTTCCCTTTGTACGCCTCTTGCATACTGGATTTCGGGATAACCGAAGCCAATTATCATGCCGATGTAATGGTGGGCCGGAATGTTCAGCATTGCTTTGATATCCGGCATTTGTTCCAACGCACCGAGAGGGAACGTCAACATTACCGCTCCAAGGCCGCGGGAAGCACAAAGAAGTTCAAAATATGTCCCGGCAATCACCACATCCTGTATGGGTTCCCCGTGGCCGAACGGTGCGTGGGGAATCAAAATATGTGGCGCTCCGCAAAAAAGCATATCGGGGCGCACCGTCTTTTCCCATCGTTTCATATCTCCATATGCCTCTTTGCTAAACCCCTTTGGGTAGATCCCTTGCGCTGCCAGTGCCTCCATCCGGGAATAAACAATCTGGCGGAAGTGATCCATCTGGACCCGATCATCGATCAATGTGAATTCCACCTGCTGCTTATTGCCACCGTTGGGCGCCCCTGACAGGCGTCCCAGCATATCGTTTATAACGGCGGTATCAACATTTTTGTCCTTATATCTGCGGCAGGAACGCCTATTGGCAATCAGGGAATCCATTGCAGGTGCCGCAATGGTACAATCGACCATGGGGAGGCTGTTTTCCGGCCTGTGGCCGAAAATGGAAATGGCGCCCATTGGACAGACGGCAAGGCAATGCTCACATTTCCAACAACCGTTCCACCCAAATTCTTTGAAATCCGCAATCTCAGCCTTTTGGGATGGATTCAAGCGGAGAATTCCGCCGGGGCAAACCTTTACGCATTTTCCACATCCCACACACGCTTCTATATCCACAACAAACTTTGCCTGATTCATCATAAGTACCTCCGTCCTTTGCTTTCGACACCATTGTAACGGGTGCCTGTTTGCTCTACAAGTACGCACTTTTTTATAACCTACGTTACCTTTTTGTGACTCTTGCGTTGTTGCGGGGATTGTTGGATAAAAAATTTTTATTCCGTATAGCACGCTTGATTCCACGCGTATGCAGCACTATAATTTGAGTGTAATATGCAAATATCAACCAATGGGAATTGGGGGAGGTATCGATATGCTGAAGAAAGAAGAGTTGCCCGCTTGCCCTGTTGCGACAACCGTACAAATGGTGGGAAGTAAATGGAGACTTTTGATTTTGCGCAACCTTCTTGCGCGCCTGTGGCGTTTTAACGAGCTGCGCAAAAATTTAGAGGGGATCAGCCAAAAAGTTCTGACGGACAGCCTGCGCTCAATGGAAGAAGACGGCATCATCACACGGACGGTCTATCCGGAAGTCCCTCCAAGGGTGGAATATTCTTTGAGCGAATTAGGCGAATCGATGCGCCCTATCATTAAGGCCATGGAACAATGGGGAATCGATTACAAAGCGCAAAATGGTTCATAACCGGAAGCACAACATGCCCCTTTTGTTGGAACGGCTATGCTGGATAAGTCTGTTAAAACGATCCCAGATGGGACAGGGCTGGTTCCCACTCCAAGCCAGGGCCGGCAATAGCAACATAAACTGTGCCGGCGTATGTGCAAAAGAAACGGCATCCAGCAGAGCATGGGCTGCAAAGGCAACTGCCTGGACCATACAGGGATAACAAGCTTCTCCGGGTCCTTCAAAAGGGATCTGCTCTATCTGAAAGGATTGGCCGGATAGAATTTTCCATACGAGCTGGTGGGTGATCCGGGTCATTACAATAGCCGCTGTATCAAGGCAAAGCGGAAGGGCTTGCCGCCTGTCCTTCGCAGGCAGCAAGCCCTTCCGCTACTTGGACAAGATGGACTTGATGTTATGGAGCAACGGTTCCTGGTACTTTGGACGCTTACCCCGGTTCGTTCTATTTCACTTTGATTTCCCCATCTTCCGTTTGAACCCTTGGGGTGAAGGGGCTACAACGCCGCTATGCCGGCTTCTCCCCGATATCGCGCGTTCTGAAACCGGACAAGGTTTCCGGAAAATTTCCGCTCACCCCCAAAAGGGAACGGTACGATTTCCGTGCCCCGTAAAAAAGCAGTTCCCTCTTTGTGGACTCAATGCTCGGCCGCGGATATCAGGGTATCCCATTCCCCTATTTTTCAGGAGCATAGCGGCATTTCATCTTTTGTGTTATATTCCTTTCCCTTAGAGATCCTTTTATAAAGCATTAAAACCGATATAAACATCCGCACCAACGGCAATTTCCGTTTCCTGCCGTGGCCACGTTCAATCGACAGCTTTTGCCTTCCGTGCTATAATATAAAAAAGCATACTTGTCCCTCAAAGGGAAAGATGAGAATGAGAAACGGGGTGCAACTCTTTGCAACAGGATCAAACTACCACGGCCAAGCTGATCAAACGATTCCGCAGCTTCCGTTATTCTTTGGTATTGCAGGGAATCGCCGTTGGATTCGCCGCGGGCATGGTCGCGGTGCTCTTTCGGGTTTCATTGGAACAGGCGGATGCCTTCCGGCAATCCATTGGGATATTTCTTTCCGCCCATCCCTGGGCTGTTTCCCTCTGGATGCTTGCTCTCTTAGGCATTGCCGCCTTGGTAACGCTGCTTCTCCGCGTAGAACCGTTCATCAGTGGCTCTGGCATCCCGCAGGTGGAAGGGGAAATGCAAGGCGGGCTCTCGCAGACTTGGTGGCGGGTGTTGCTGGCAAAATTTATCGGAGGGATCCTGACCATCGGCGCAGGGCTCTCCCTGGGCCGCGAAGGGCCCTCCATCCAGATGGGCGCTATGGCGGGAAAAGGCGTGTCCCGGTTATCCCATCGCGACAAGACTGAAGAAAAAATGCTGATGACATGCGGTGCAAGCGCGGGGCTTGCCGCCGCCTTTAACGCCCCCTTTGCGGGCGTGCTCTTTTCCTTGGAAGAGCTACATAAGAATTTCTCAACGGATGTCCTTTTGTCTGCAATGTCGGCTTCTATTACAGCCGATTTTATTTCCCGCTATGTTTTCGGCTTAAAACCGGTCTTTGACTTTTCTGCTGCACAGATGATGCCGTTGCAAAATTATTGGATGGTCTTGATTCTCGGCATCCTTTTGGGGCTGGTGGGGACCCTATATAATTTCTGCGTGGCGAAATCTCAGGACCTATACAGCAAAATTGGTTCGCAGTTCATCCGGACCGCCATTCCATTCCTTTTGGCGGGCGCATGTCTGCTTGTATATCCGCTGGTATTAGGCGGCGGCCACAACCTCATTGAGCTTGTCTCGCAAGATATGGCAATCCAGTCCCTGCTGTTACTATTTTGCCTGAAATTCCTCTTTTCCATGATCAGCTTTGGATCGGGTGTCCCTGGTGGCATTTTCCTCCCGCTGCTGGTATTGGGGGCGATCTCTGGCAGTACGTTTAGCGAAGTATTAGGTCTCTGTGGCATTGAAAATCCTTTGCAAAATTTTGTCATTCTTGGTATGGCCGGCCTGTTTGCGGCAATCGTCCGGGCCCCCATTACTGGCATCATTTTGATCAGTGAAATGACTGGGAATTTCTCCCATCTGTTGACCCTCTCACTGGTCTCCCTGACCGCCTACGCCGTTGCAGATCTGTTGCACGCAAAGCCTGTCTATGACATGCTCCTGGAAAGGCTCATGAAAAAGCAGGGCGCCACTCCTCCACCCAGTGGCGAAAAGCTTTTGATCGAGTCGCCCGTCTGTTTTGGGGCGCCAGTGTGCGGCAAAACCATCCAGGAAATTCCTTGGCCCAGCGGGGCACTGGTGGTTTCGGTCAAACGGCACGACCAGGAGCTCGTCCCCCATGGGGATACCATTTTGGAAGCTGGCGATATTCTTGTATTGCTGTGTAACGAATCCGAAAGCCAGCCCGTCCATACGGCATTGGAGAAACAATGTAAAAGCATGTCTGCCCCCCAATAAATGTCGTTGAAAATGGCTCCGGAAAGCGAATGCTTTCCGGAGCCATTTTTACAATATCCTTGTGGAAGCTGGGGAAACCCGTATCTGCGGCCGATCCCATCTGCACGCCGGCCTCCCCTTTTTGATTCCCGCATGGATGGTATCATTTTCTTTCCCAGCGTTTGCTATAAGTGTGGGCGATCTGCTGGCAAACCTTACAGAAGCGCCTGGCTGAGCTGTACAGTGTATCTTCCCATACCATTTCCTTTGACGCCTTTCGGTGCGGTGCAACAGACTTTTTCTATGGCCTTCTCTCCCCTTAAATGCAGGAAGCAGCTATTCAGATCTTATGCAACGCACGGTGAACCGGGTCTGCCCGCTGAGCGTGCAGGTGAAAAGCGTCAGATCCCAATCCCCGGTGACCATCTCCTCGATGGCGGTGGAGTCCAATTCCTCAACCCCTGCTACTTCGTATGCAAATCGATTTCCATCCGCATCAAAAAATAGCACGGTATCCCCAAGGGAAAGGTTTTGCAGCTTTCCAAAATGCGTCCGATAATTATGCCCCGCTATGACGAGGTTGTCCCGATAAGCAGACCCTGTATAGCGGCAGGGCGCTGTCCTCAATTTTGCCGCACTCCAATCGCTTATGACTGGGAGGGACACGCTGAGGCTTGGAAATTCTAAAACCCCGATATATGCCTCTCCATCAATCTGCACGGTTGGCATCTCCATATCCGGGTTTCGCACATAATCCGGTACCTCTTGATCCTGGCCCCCCGTGGCCCCCAGCCCTTCCTGCGCACGTCCCTGGAGCGCTGACATTTGTTCCAAGATAGCGGCCACCGCGTCCCCGGCCCGTTGTTCATCCCACAGATTATATCCTGTCAAAAAAAGGGCTGCTGCGAATAGCAGCAGCCCTCCTAACATGAACACGGTACCGGAACGACGTTTCCGATTGTTATCATGTTTTCTATACATCCGAATCCTCCTGTCTCCGGCGCCGGGCCCATCCGGCAAAAAACAGCGATATTCCACCGCAGGCTAACACCGGAACAGGCCACCAAAGCATGCCCGTCTGGGGCAGCTTCTCTTCGGGCTCAGGCTCAGGTTCAGGCGCTGGCTCGATGCTTTCCGCCGAGGGCGGGGCCTCGGACTCCCCTGTGGAAGGCGGGGTGACTGGTACATCCTCTTGGTAGGTGTTGGTTACACGGAAGAGGTCGCCTTCCCGTTCTACCAAAACGGTATATCCGTTTGCTACATCGCGTTCCACTACTTGCCAATTGGAATTTGCATCCAACCCCGACCAAGTATAGGACCAATTGTTGCTTGCGCTTAGCGTCACCGTGCTGGAAACCACGCCATCCTTCAAGAGTTGAACAACTACTTCTTGCGGGCGGTTTTCTGTATGGCCGCTGTCGTCCCAAATCTTCTGCACCCTGCGGGTGACGGTCACAGGAGTACCACCTCCACCGCCACTTGATGGGTCATCATCGCCGCCCCCTCCGTGAGGAGGATCATATTCGCTGTCATATTTACAGGAGGCTTCCACATCATAAATCCATTCCCCTGTTTCCCCATCCGGATTCGGTAGGCAAAGGGCAAATGGGTCAGGCGTATAGGTTGTGCGGCCCTTCTCATAGGAATCCCCCATCACAAGATACAAGCCCGTAGGCAGATGGTCAAAGAATGCCCGCCCATTTTCATCGGTCTTTGCCCTTTTATAAGGGCCCAGATGGTCGCGGGCAACATAGCCTGCCAAGGTCTGGGCCAGAGCACGCCACCCCGCATTATCCAAATTCTCCAGGGAAATGGGATAATCCACAAAATCGCCAGCCAGGGTAAATTCACCCGATTCAGATACATTGGCCACCCGGTAAATCCGGAATTCCACGCCGGAAAAATCCGTGCTCCCTTCGCCAAAATGCACGGTCAGGGACGTTTCGCGGCTGGTATCGATTGGATTGTATGCAAATGCTGGTATTGCCAGGCAAGGCAACAGCAATACCAGGGCCATAAAGGCAACTGCAAACTTTTTCCAAAACCGTTGTATATTCATGGAACGATCACCGCCTCGTAAAATCTCTTATGTTTGCTGCTTTTTCTTGCGGGCGCGGAAGATGCGCCAAATGCGGAAAAGCAGAATGAGAAGCCCAACCACTGCTAGGGTAATCAAAACCGTCATGCCGGATTGCGTCCGTATGATATCCACGGCTCCATTGCCCAAATTTACGTTTTCCGGTGTCTCAATGCGGTGTCCCCTTACCAAAAGCCGGTGGGTATTCACGCCATATGGGGTACATGTGTAAAGGGTAACGTAGTCCTGTCCCTCTACAATTTGCAGTGCGTCCACCTCATCCGGTTCTGTAACAAGGATCTGATCCACCTCATAGGTCAATACCCGATCCAAAATGGACAGGGAAAACGTATCGCCTTCTACTAGCTGGTCCAAATCCGTAAACATTTTTGCGCGGACCAGGCCATTATGGGCTGTAAGCACGCAATGTGTGCTGGGGCCTCCTGTTGGAAGGCTGGTGCCCGGCCAGAATCCCACGCCTGCTTGAAGCGCCTGTTCTTCAATCCCCTGGTAAATCGGAAGGTGGACATTGATTTTGGGAATATCAATATACCCCATCATCCCATTGCCCAGCGGATTGAGGAATTGCTCAATTTTAGCCTCTTCCTCCGCTGTCGCGGCAACAGAAAAGGCATTGCCCTGTGCCAATTTGCGGTTATATTCTTCCGCCGCAGCCCAAAGGTCGGAATAATCCTCTTGTGTTGCTTCTGCAACTTGATTATATTGAGCAATCTCCTGCTCTGCTTCCCAGCGGTAATAAAGGTCGCTCAGGCTTGGATACAGCAAAACCCCCAGCCCTACAATCAGCAACAAAACCGCTAGAAGCGTGCTAATTTTTCGTTTTTTTTTCATGTTCGTACGCAAAATCCTTTTCACCCTTCCCGGCGGTACGAGTTTTCCCGCAGACCAAATTCTGTGGAAAAGCTCCTGCCGCCGCGGCAAAACAACGATACCGCAGGGGAGGGAGCTACCTCCCTCCCCGCGGTACATAACCGTTTTAATTTGATCTAATTTGCACTTTCAGCGCCATCCCGATTAGCTGTGCTGCTGCTTTCTGCGGGAGACGACAAACAGAGTGCCCGCCGCTGCGAGGAGCACAACGCCGCCAATGGTGAAGAGAGTGGTGCCCATACCGCCGGTGTGCGGGATCTTGCTGTTCGCAAACTTGACGTTGACAACATTGGGTTCGATACCCGCTTCAATGGTCAACATCAAAGGCGTATCGCTCTTTACATAGTTGTCCGGAGCCTTTGTCTCTACCAGTGCATATTTCCCGGCGTCCAAACCGTCGATGACCACATGGCCGTCCTCTCCCGAAACGATTCCTTCCAGGACCGGCGTTGCCCCTTCGATCAAATTGCCGTCCTGGTCAATCGCCGTTTCGTCGTAGAGGGCGAACTCTGCCCCTGCCAGGCCCTTTTCGTCTGCCTGGTCATACTTGAAGACGTCGATCTTAAAGGTTTCTACTTTGACTTTATCCTGTTCGGTTTCGCTATTCGGATAGGAAACCCACGCGGTGTTATAGTAATCGCCCGCCGTGGTGCCTTCCTTCAAGGTTGCGGTGTAGGTTACCGTAACAGGGGTGACACCCAAATCATCCTCGCTGATAAGGCCCGCCTCATACAGGGCCGCCAGATCCACTGTGACCTCGAAATCACAGCCGTCTGTCAAACCGGCCGTAACCAACGTGTACTGACCTTCGGTCAATTCGGTATCGCCAACCTTGACCACAAAATTGGTGGGATTCTCGAACGCCTCATCCATGTTATCGTGGAAGGTCAGGGGATAGGTGCCGCTGTTGGGCTCAATCGTGTTTACCGCAACCTGCGGCGGATCGGCCGGGTCGGGCTTCAGGTAATTGAGCAGATCCTGCGGCACATTGGATTCGAGCTTGAAGTCCACTTCGTCGCCCGCTGCGGCGGTATCGGCTTCCACTTCCGTACCGTTCTCCAAGACGATCCACTTCTCCAAGCCAGGATAGCTGGTCTTGTCGCCGCTCACCCAATAAACAGCGTCCTTAAACCATGTGAAGGTCAGCAGGAAATTGTCCGGGTTGTCCACGCCAAACGTCAACGTTTTCGAACCTTCCGCATTTGCCTTGTCAATGGCCCCCTGAACGCGCTCTGCGGCATCCGAGGGATTTCCGCCTCCCTCAAGGTTTTCTTTGCCGGTCCATTTCCAATAGCCATTGCTGTCTTCCGGCGCAACGTAATTGGCGTGCATCTCAATCTGTCCCGAAACTTTGCTGCCGGAGACAACAAACGTATTATCGCCGAAGGTGTTGTTTGCGCTGTCCGCATAAACATCTTCATAACTTCCGTTGTTGTCTTCCAGGTTTACCAGGCCAACAATCGCATTGGTAAAGGTGTTGTTTTCGATAACGATGGTGTAGCCGTTACACTCCACACGGTTTGCGTCCTGATAAAGGTCTTCAAAATACGCCTTGCTATAAAGCTCCGGCGTACCTGTAACCGTATTGTTTGTGAAGCTGTATGTACCCTGCGACGAAGCGTCCGATTCGCCTGCGTATTCATGAACGGCAAAATTGCAATTGATGAACTGGTTTCCATCGATTACAGCATTGCTCACATTTGCGTTATCGGACTGTCCGCGGATAGCCTCTTCAAACCCTTCAAAAGTACAGTTTGTAATCGTAAAGGATTCAAAACTGCCAATGGAAATTTGATATAAAAATCTCCTTAATTATTGTGCAATTTAACTATTTTGCAGTACGAATGAGACTAA
The DNA here is from genome assembly GCF_015554745.1 of Anaeromassilibacillus sp. 1001302B_160321_C8. Taxonomy (NCBI): domain Bacteria; kingdom Bacillati; phylum Bacillota; class Clostridia; order Eubacteriales; family Acutalibacteraceae; genus Anaeromassilibacillus; species Anaeromassilibacillus sp. 1001302B_160321_C8. Next base: position 49,753 of record NZ_JADNJD010000009.1, read on the forward strand.
TTTACATTACATTACAGAATTTTTGTTTATTATAGCATTTTTGGTTTTAAAAGTCTACCATCAAAACCAACATATATTTCATAAATTTTTCATAATAGATTGGTTCCATTTCAAAAAAGTGCTGTGCGCAACGCCAAGTTCTCTGGCGGCAGCGCGGGCGGTGATGCTGCCTTCCCGATATCGGGTTCGAAGCGCATAGAACTCCTCTGGGATCGGCATTTTTTCTCTGCCAAACCGCACCCCCTTCGCTTTGGCTGCTGCAATTCCTTCCGCCTGCCGTTGTTTGATGTTTTCGCGCTCAACCTGGGCAACATAACTTAATATTTGAAGGACCAGGTCTGCGATAAAGGTTCCTGTTAAATCCCTCCCTTTTTGGCGTGTATCCAGCAACGGCATGTCCAATACAACAATATTGGCCTTCTTTTCCTTGGTGATAATCCTCCATTGGTTTTGTATCTCGCTGTAATCCCTGCCTAAACGATCGATGGATTTGACGACCAGTGTATCCCCTCCTTTTAACCGGCGCAAAAGCCGTTTATATTGTGGACGGTCAAAATCCTTCCCGCTGAGCTTGTCCATATAGATACGCTTTTCCGATACCCCAAACTCCTGCATTGCAATCATTTGACGGTCCTCATGTTGATCCTTCGTCGATACCCGAATGTAACCATACATCATTTCTTGCATGTTTGATCCACTCCTATCATTGAAAATCGGGATACAATCATTGTATAGGATGGACGTTTTTCGGTTCTTCTATCAGCAAAAATACATGAAATACGTTTAATATATGCTTAGTAAAATTTACATCATCCCAATTACTACATTTTTCCTATGTAATAATTCGAAATAAGTGCAATTTAATCACAAATTCCCCTTTGCTAAATTTTCTATAATGAATATTTTTCATATATACTACGCTTCAAAGCATCTTAAAACGATCTTCCCCCTTTCTCCCCATTGCCGTATGTTCATATAAAAAAACCGCCCTCAAAAACTTGAGAGCGGGGGAAGAACGGAAAAGGAAATAATGTATCTTTATTTTTCTGAAACGGGAAAGTTTTGCTTCATACAAAAAGACGGCTCCGGGTATCCTTTTCGAGAAAACCCTTCGCCGTCCTGAAATATTTTATTTTCTGCCCAAGAGCTTGACCAAAACCGCCTTCTGCGCATGCAGGCGGTTTTCCGCCTCGTCGAAGATCTCTGTGGAATGCTTCTCCAAGATCTCCGCTGTGATCTCCTCGCCGCGGTGCGCCGGCAGGCAATGCTGGACCATCGCGTCCGGCTTTGCCACGGACATGATCTCGTCGTTGACCTGGAAGCCCTGGAACGCTTCACGGCGCTTCTGCGCCTCTTCTTCCTGGCCCATGGAAGCCCAAACGTCTGTGATCACCACGTCGGCGCCGCGTGCGGCTTCCTTCGGGTCGTTTGTGATGCTGAACGCCGGATGCTGTACGGCGAAGTCGAGCACCATCGCGTTTGGCTTATAGTCGTTCGGGCAGGCGACCGCCACTTCCATCTTCATCTTCAAGCAGCCGACGATCAGGGAATTCATCATATTGTTGCCGTCGCCGATGAAGCACATTTTCAGGCCGTCCAAGCTGCCCTTGTGCTCCCGGATAGTCATCAAGTCCGCCAACACCTGGCAGGGATGGGCAAAATCCGTCAGGCCGTTGATGATCGGGATGGTGCCGTTCTGGGCCAGCGCATCCACCTCGGACTGCTTGTATGTGCGGATCATGATGCCGTCCAGGTAGCGGGACAGCACGCGCGCAGTATCCTCCACCGGTTCGCCGCGGCCGATCTGCAAATCGCTGGCCGAGAGGAAGATCGGCAGGCCGCCGAGCTGGTACATGCCGACTTCAAAGGACACGCGCGTCCTTGTGGAAGCCTTCTCAAAGATCATGCCGAGCGTCTTGCCCGCCAAGTGGCGGTGCTCGATGCCGTGCTTCTGCTCATATTTGAGCTGGTCCGCGAGGTTGAGGATCTCGGTAATGTCCTCGGTCGAAAGGTCGAGCATTTTTAACAGGTGTTTCATCGGTCAATCCCTCCGTATACGCCCTTGGGCGGTTTTTTCTATATTATTGTAAGTTTGAAATGGTTTCTTGCAAAATGGCGAGGCCCTTGTCGAGCTCCTCCTGGGTGATGGTGAGCGGCGGCAGGAACCGCAGCATATTTTTCGCCGTGAGCACCAGGAGCCCGTTCTCCACGCAAGCCGTTGCCACTGCTTTGGCATTGTCCGCCTTGAGCCTGGCCCCCAGCATCATGCCGATGCCGCGCACCTCTTCGATTCCATCCATGGCCGCCAGCTTTTCCCGCAGGTAATCGCCCTTTTGCGCAACCTGCTCCAAAAAGCCCGGCTTGCTGATTTTTTTCAGGACTGCCAGCGCGCCCGCGCAGGCAACCGGGTTCCCGCCAAAGGTGGAACCGTGCATGCCCGCGCCCATCACAGCGCCCAGGCGCTCCGTGCAGAGGCAGGCCCCAATGGGCAGTCCGCCGCCCAGCCCCTTCGCGCTGGTGATCACATCCGGCTGGACGCCGTAGTGCTCATAGCAATACAGCTTGCCCGTGCGCCCCACGCCGGTCTGCACCTCGTCCACCACGAGCAGGATATCGCGCTCCTTGCAGAACGCCGCCAGCGCCTGGACAAACCCCTTGTCCAGCGGGCAGACGCCGCCTTCGCCCTGGATCAGCTCGATCATCACCGCGCAGGTGTTTTGGTCAACCTGTGCCTGGACGCTCTCCAGGTTGGGATCGGCGTAGGCAAAGCCCTCGGTAAAGGGGGTGAAGTACTGATGGAACCCCGCCTGCCCGGTCGCGGACAGCGTCGTCACCGTGCGGCCATGGAACGAATTGTTCAGGGTCACAATCCGGTTGCAGCTCTCCCCATGCGCCTGGACGCCGTACTTGCGCGCCAGCTTGATCGCGCACTCGTTGGCCTCCGCGCCGGAGTTTGCAAAGAAGACCTTGGAGAAGCCCGTCTGTTTGCAGAGGGTTTCCGCCAACTGGGTCATCACGGGATTGTAATAGAGGTTGGAAATATGTTGGAGCGCCGCCGCCTGGCCGCACACCGCTTCGACCCAGTCCGGGTCGCAGTAGCCCAACGCATTCACACCGATTCCCGCGCCAAAGTCAATATATGGCTTTCCTTCCGTATCCACAGCCGTGGCCCCTTTGCCGCTCACCAGCGCGACCTGGAACCGCCCATAGGTGGGCATCAGATACGACTGTTCCTGTTGCTTGACTTCCTCAAAAAGCATAACGATCCCTTCTATCTGCGGGCTGCAAACGCCGCCCCTTAAAATTCGACGCAATAGGTTTTCATATCCACATATCCGTCTTCGCTGACCACTACGCCCTCGCCCTCCAGCAGCCTGCGCTGCTCTTCCGGGCCGCCAAACGCAAACTCCGGCGCAAGCCGCCCTTCGCGGTTGACCACACGGTGGCAGGGGACGGGGTTCTCCCCGCCCATGACCCACGGATAGGGATTGCGGTGCAGCGCCCAACCGACCGCCCTGGCGCCTCTGGGGCTTCCGGCCAAAAACGCCACCTGCCCATAGGAGATGACCTTTCCCTTTGGGACCCGCCGCACAATCGCATATACACGTTCGTTAAAATTCATCGCCGTTACATTCTAAATCAATACAGCATGGTCCCGATGCCTTCGTCGGAGAACAGCTCGATCAAGATGGAGTGCGGGATGCGGCCATCCAGGATGTGCGCGCGGTTCACACCGCGCCGGACCGCCTCCACGCAGCAGTCGATCTTCGGGATCATGCCGCCGCTGATGATGCCCTGGTTCTTGAGGCTGGGCACCTCGCTCACATTGACCACGGGGATCAGGGTGTTCTCGTCGTCCTTGTCGCGCAGCAGGCCGCGGATATCCGTCATCAGGATGAGCTTGATCGCGTCCAGTTTTGCCGCAATGCGCGCCGCCGCGACGTCGGCGTTGATGTTGAACACCTCGCCGTTCTCCCCGCCGGCCACTGTGGAGATGATTGGCACATAGCCGTTGCGGGTTGCGTCGATGATGATGTCCGTGTTGACGTCCACAATCCGCCCCACGTAACCGAGGTCCCCCTCATTGGAGCGGAGCTTTTCCGCCGTCAGCATGCCGCCGTCCAGCCCGCACAGGCCGACCGCCCGGCCGCCGTGGTGCTCCAAGAGCTGCACGAGGTCTTTATTGACCTTGCCCGCAAGGACCATCTGCACAATATCGATGGTCTCCTCGTCCGTCACGCGCATCCCACCGACAAATTGGCTCTCCTTGCCGATCTTTTTCAGCATGGCGCTGATCTCCGGCCCGCCGCCGTGCACCAGCACCACATTGATGCCCACGAGCTGCATCAGGACAATATCGCTCATCACGGCGTCCTTCAGATCGTTGTTAATCATGGCGTTGCCGCCGTATTTGACCACTACGGTCTTCCCCGCATATTTCTGGATGTATGGCAACGCCTGTACAAGCACCTTGGCCCGCTCGGCGGTGGATATTTTCATACTCGTCGTCCCCTTCAAATTGGAAATAGTAGCCGCTTCCGGCGCGGCGCGCAGATGCTTCCCATCCGCACGCGGCCGCCCTGCCGGAACATCAGGTGCGGTAATCCCCGTTGATCTTCACATAATCATAGGTCAGGTCGCAGCCAAAGGCCGAAGCGCTTGCATTGCCGTCGTGCAGTGTCACCAGGATGTCGATCTCGTCCTCGCTCAGGACCTTCTTGGCAACCTCCTCGTCGAAGGGGATGCCCGCACCGTTGACGCACACCTCGATGCTGCCCGCCCGCGATGCGAAGCCCACATCAACCCGGTGGATGTCCACCGGCGCACCGGAATACCCGATGGCGCACAGCACGCGGCCCCAGTTGGCGTCCGCGCCAAACATGGCCGCTTTCAATAGGCTGGAACAGATCACGCTCTTGGCCACGGTGCGCGCATCCGCGTCGCTGGCCGCGCCGGTCACCTTGCAGACCAAAAGCTTTGTCGCGCCTTCGCCGTCCTTTGCAACCATGCGCGCCAGGCGGATGGTGATCGCACGCAGCGTCTCCGTGAAGAGATCGAACGCCTCCGTCCCCTCTTCAATCGGGTCGTTTTCGGCCAAGCCATTTGCCAGGATGGCGGTCATATCGTTCGTCGATGTGTCCCCGTCGATGCTGACCATGTTGAAGCTGTCCTTCACTGCGATGCGCAGGGCGCTGTCCAGCACCGCTGGGGCGATGTTCGCGTCCGTTGTCAAAAAGCACAGCATGGTCGCCATATTGGGATGGATCATGCCGGACCCCTTGGCGATGCCGCCCATGCGGACCGTCTTCCCGTTGATGGTGACTTCGGCCGCCGCCTCTTTGACCACCGTGTCCGTGGTCATGATCGCCTTGGCCGCATCTGCGGAACCGTCCTCTGTGAGGGACTCCGCCAGCTTCGGCGTGGCCTCCAGGATCGGCTCAATCGGCAGCACCTGGCCGATCACGCCTGTGGACGCTACGACCACGTCTTCGGGTTCCAAATGCAGCGCCTTGGCAGCCGCTTCACACATCATCTGCGCCTTCTGTTCGCCGTCCGCGTTGCAGGTGTTGGCGTTTCCGGAATTGCAGATGACCGCCTGTGCAATGCCGTCCGCAAGATTGCGGCGCGTGACCTGAATCGGCGCGCCCTTGACCAGGTTTTGCGTGTACACCGCGGCCGCGGCGCACGGGACCTTGGAATAGATCAGCGCCAAGTCGGGCTTGCTTTTGTTCTTGCGGATCCCGCAATACATGCCGGACGCCAGGAACCCCTGTGCGGCAGTCACGCCGCCTTCTATCGAAATCGCTTGCATGATTCATTCGCTCCTAAAAATGGATTGCCGCCCTTTTTAGAATGCCGGCGGCGTCAGCATCAGGCCGCAGGTCTCGTCCAGGCCGAACGCGAGGTTCATGTTCTGGATGGCCTGCCCCGCAGCGCCCTTGACCATGTTGTCAATGGCGGAAATGGCGATGAAAGTGTTGGTGCGCGGGTCCATGTGCAGGGAAATATCGCAGTAATTGGAGTAGCGCACATTCTTAATATCCGCCACGCGGCCCTCCGGCAGCAGCCGGATGAAGGTTTCGTCCCCATACTGTTCCTCGTACGCCTGCCGGATCTCCTGCAAGGAGGCCTCTTTTTGCAGCTTCGCATAGCAGGTGGCCAAGATCCCCCGGTTGACCGGGAGCAGGTGCGGCACAAACGTCAGCTTGACCGGCGCCCCGCCCGCCACATGGGACAGGCTCTGCTCCATCTCCGGCGTGTGCCGGTGCGCCGCCACTTTATAGGCGGAGAAGCCCTCGTTGAGCTCCGGATAGTGGGTGTTCTGGGTCAGCTTGCGGCCCGCGCCCGTGACGCCGGACTTGCAATCCGCAATGATCCCCTCTGCGGCGATATACCCCTTGCGCAGCGCCGGCGCCAACGCCAGCGGCACAGCCGTGGTATAGCAGCCGGGGTTTGCGATGATCTTCTTCCCGCGAATCTGCTCGCGGAACAGCTCGGGCAATGCATAGACCGCCTGCTCGTGCAGCTCTTTATAGAGGTAGGTCCCGCCGTACCATTCCTTATAATCGTCCTCGTTTTCCAGGCGGAAATCCGCCCCCAGGTCGATAAAGACCTTTCCCGCGTCGTAACACGTCTTTGCGAGCTCCTGCGAAAGCCCGTGCGGAAGCGCAGCAAAGACCACGTCGCTCTTCTCCACCACTTCCTCCTGCGTACCGCACACCAAATCGCAGATGTGGTAGTACGCCGGATAGATGTCGCTGAGCGCCTGCCCGGTAAAGCTGACCGAGCTGATGGCCGCCAGCTCCGCCTGCGGATGCCCGGTGAGCAACCGGACCAGCTCCGCGCCGGCGTAACCGGTCGCGCCCACGACGCCTGCCTTGATATTCATTCTCGTCACCTTCTATATCCTTGTCCAAAACGGACTCTTACATCTTTTCTTTTTTCTCTTTTGCATCGTCTTCCGCTGTTTCGGCCGGTTTCTCCTCCGGCTTTTCCGGTTTTGTGGGGATGCCGCCCTTGCTGATAAACCGCTTCATGCGGATCTTGTAGACCGCCTCATCCACGATCACGCCGACGCAAAGGCCGCCGACCGGCCCCATCACATACTGCTGGATGTATGCGCCCACGACAAAGCCCAGGATGATGCAGACCACCATCCAGAAGTATCCCTTTTTCGGCTCCACCGGCCGCAAGCGCTTTGCCGCTTTTTCCAACTTGTTCACGGCGTCTCGCCCCCTTCATCGTACGGCCATACGGCGTCCTGCATGAGCGCCAACACCCGCTGCGCCTCTTTTTCCACGTTCTCCGGCGCCGGGCCGCCCGGCACTTTCCGGCCATTCACACAGGTGTCCAGGGAGATTGCCTGGTAAACGTCTTCCGCAAACAGGGCGTGGAACTTCTGGTATTCCTCCAAGGGCAGGGTCTCCAAAGTCAAATCGTGGTCGATGCAATAGGCCACGAGCGCGCCCGTCACTTTATACGCATCGCGGAACGGCAGGCCCTTGCCCACCAGATAGTCCGCGCAATCGGTTGCGTTGATAAAGCCCTTTGCCGCCGCCTTGCGCATATTTTCAGGCAGAACCTTCATGGTATCCACCATCGGAACAAACGCGGTCAGGCATATGTGCAGGGTATCCACCGCGTCGAACACGGCCTCTTTGTCCTCCTGCATGTCTTTGTTGTACGCCAGCGGCAGGCCCTTCATCATGCTCAGGAGCGTGGTGAGGTCCCCGATGGCGCGCCCCGCCTTGCCGCGGACCAGCTCGGCGATATCCGGGTTCTTTTTCTGCGGCATGATGCTGGACCCGGTGGAGAACGCATCGTCCAGCTCGATAAATTTGAACTCCCAGGAGCACCACAGGATGATCTCCTCCGAGAAGCGGGAGAGATGCACCATCGCAATGGCCACCGCCGCGGCGGTCTCCATGCAGAAGTCGCGGTCGGAGACCCCGTCGAGGCTGTTGTGGGTGTAGTCGTCAAAGCCGAGCAGCCGCGCGCTCATGGCCCGGTCGAGCGGATAGGTTGTCCCGGCCAATGCGCCGGAACCCAGCGGGCAGACATTCATGCGCTGCGCCGCGTCCTTGAGCCGCGCCAAATCGCGCTGGAACATCTCCGCATAGGCCATCAGGTGGTGGCCAAAGGTGATGGGCTGTGCGCGCTGCAAATGGGTATAGCCCGGCATCACCGCGCCCTTATAGTCCAAAGCTTTCTTGCAGAGCACCTCGATCAATTCCTTGATCTGCCCATAGAGCATGCCGCACTGCTTGCGCAGGTACAGGCGGTCGTCCAACGCCACCTGGTCGTTCCGGCTGCGGGCTGTGTGCAGGCGCTTTCCGGCGTCCCCCAGGCGGGCTGTGAGCTCCGCTTCCACAAAGGTGTGGATGTCCTCGGCCTCCGGGTCGATCTCCAGCGCGCCGGATTCCAGATCCGCCAGGATGCCTTCTAACCCCGCGCAGATGCGCTCGGCCTCCTTTTGGTCGATCACCCCGCACGCCCCCAGCATGGTTGCATGGGCGATGCTCCCTTCAATATCCTCCTTCGCCATACGGCTGTCAAACCGGATGGAGGAATTAAAGTCGTTTGTCTTTTTATCGAGCTCCTTGTGGAACCGTCCTGTCCAAAGTTTCATATGATGCACTCCCCAATGATTGATGGGCGCGTCGCGCCGCGTTCCCTTCTATGATTGCACGCCCGGTCCCCGACAGGGCTCTTTCCCCGCCAAAATCCGCCGTGCTGCCGAACCGTTCCCCTGCATCCGGGCGGGGAACTCGGAATCGTATAATGTATGAGGCCAGAATTTCTGGCATCCCTGCGGGGCAGAAACTCCGGCCTCTCTTTTCTGAATCTCGCGCGGTTATTGCTGTTAAACTTCGTCGCTTATTTCTCCACAGGCCAGTTCTTCTTTGCCATGGCGCGCACTTTGATCGGCAGCCCAAACAAATTGATGAACCCTGCGGAATCCGCCTGGTCGTAAACCTCGTCCTCGTCAAAGGTCGCCATGTCCGAATTGTACAGGCTGTACGGGGAGGTCACGCCAGCGTCGATGATATTGCCCTTATAGAGCTTGAGCTTCACTTCACCGGTGACGGTCTGCTGGGTGCTGTCCACAAAGGCGGAGAGCGCCTCGCGCAGCGGGGTGAACCATTCGCCGTCGTAAACCAGCTCGGCAAACTTGTTGGCGACGTTCTGCTTATAGTGGTAGGTCGCCTTGTCCAAGCAGATCTCTTCCAGCTTGTTGTGGGCGTGATACAGGATCGTGCCGCCGGGGGTCTCATACACACCGCGGGACTTCATGCCCACAAGACGGTTTTCTACAATATCCGCAATGCCGATGCCATTCGCGCCGCCCACCTCGTTGAGCTTGGCAACGAGATCGACCGCACAGAGCTTCTGGCCGTCCAACGCGACCGGGATGCCCTTTTCAAAGGTCAGGGTGATGTAGGTCGGCTTGTCGGGCGCCTGCTCCGGGGAAACGCCCAGCTCCAGGAAGCCCTCTTTATTGTACTGCGGCTCGTTCGCCGGGTCCTCCAGATCGAGGCCCTCGTGGGAAAGGTGCCACAGGTTCTTATCCTTGGAATAGTTGGTCTCGCGGGTGATCTTCAGCGGGATGTTGTGCGCCTCCGCATATTCGATCTCGTCCTCGCGGGACTTCAGGTCCCAAATTCTCCACGGCGCGATGATCTTCATGTCCGGCGCAAATGCCTTGATCGCCAGCTCAAAACGCACCTGGTCGTTGCCTTTGCCGGTGCAGCCGTGGCAGATGGCGTCCGCGCCCTCGGCCAGCGCAATCTCCACCAGGCGCTTTGCGATGATCGGGCGCGCAAAGGACGTGCCCAGCAGGTATTTATTTTCATACACCGCACCCGCCTTGACGGTCGGGAAGATGTAGTCTTCGACGAACTGTTTCTTCAGGTCTGCAATATACAATTTGGAAGCGCCGGTCTTTTTGGCCTTTTCCTCCAGGCCCTCCAGTTCGCTTCCCTGGCCAACGTCGGCGGAAACGGCGATGACCTCGCAGTTGTTGTAGTTTTCCTTCAGCCACGGAATAATGATCGAAGTATCCAGGCCGCCGGAATACGCCAGAACGACCTTCTTAATATTGGTATTATCAATCGCTTGCTTTGCCATTTTGATAGCCCCCATTTCTTCGTTGTGTTTTATTATACACTGTTTATGCAAAAAATCAAGCGTTTTATGTATAAATATTCACGTTGTCCGTATTCCATAAATTCTACTTACCAAGTTCCCATTCTCTTGTGAAAGTGCACAGTCTCGGATTTGGCCTTTGCAAGGCCCCTGCCGTTGAACGTTCTCCCCTTTCCAAATGCTTTCTTTCCGATTTATTATAACACTATCCCATGGAAAAGCAATGGTACAATCTGTGCGTTTTGTCCTTCACCAATGGGATTTTTCTCTCCACAATTCGCCGGCCTACCTCTTGCCTTCTATGGTATAATAAGGATATTCTAAACACGATACGGAGGCGTTTTTTATGAACGGTTTTAAAACGGTAGAAATCAAAGACCTGCAATTCAATCCCTTTACGCTGATCGACAAAGAATGGATGCTGATTACCGCAGGCAATGAGCAGAAATGCAACACCATGACCGCCAGCTGGGGCGGACTGGGGGAACTCTGGAAGCACTATGTGTCCTTTATCTTTGTCCGCCCGCAGCGCTACACACTGGAATTCATCGAAAAAGAAGGCTATTATTCCCTCTGCTTCTTCGACGAATCGTACCGCAAGGCGCTGTCCTTCTGTGGGAGCCATTCCGGACGCGACTATGACAAATGCAAGGAGACCGGCCTGACCCCGGTGTTCGACGAAGCCGCGCCCTATTTCGCAGAGGCCAAGATAGTCCTGATCTGCCGCAAGCTGCATAAGCAGCCGATCGACCCGGCCGGATTTATCGATCCGTCCATCGACGCAACCTGCTATCCGGAAAAGGACTACCACGAAATGTTTGTGGGCAGCATCGAAAAGGTCCTTGTCAAAGAATAATCCTCTAAAAATGCCGTGAAACGGGAAGCCCGAAAAGCTTTCCCGTTTTTTGCTTGGCAAGCGCCACACAAAAATCCCCTTTGCCGTCCAATCTTCGGACCGCAAAGGGGATTTTTTCTATCGTATTCTGAGAGCTATTCGTGCGGAAAGATCACGTAGTCCTGCACCAAATGGAGTAAAACCGGATCTACTTGCGCGGTCAATTTTAAACCGTCCGCGGTATATTCCTCCTGCAAGATGGTTCCATCCTTCCGCAGCTTTGCCGCCAAACCGCCCTGTGCAAAGGGAAGCAGCAGCTCCACCCGCGTTGTCTTGACCGGAAGGTTTTCCTCAATGGACTCCAACAGGGCGTCCAAGCCGCGCCCCGTCTTGGCGCTGATGCGTACCGCATTGCCGATCATCGGCAGATCGTGCAGCGATGGGACCAAATCGCACTTATTCAGCACCGGGATAATGGGCCGCCCGCCGCAGCCCAATTCAGCCAACAGCGTGCGGGTGACGTCCAAGTGCACCTGCGCTTCGCTGCTGGACGCGTCGCACACATTCAAGATGATGTCCGCCGTCGCCGCCTGTTCCAGTGTGGAGTGAAACGCCTCCACCAAATGGTGGGGCAACCGCCGCACCAGCCCGACCGTGTCGATGAGCATGACGGTCTTTCCGCAGGGCAGCTTCAAGGCGCGGGCCGTCGGGTCGAGCGTGGCGAACAGCATGTCCTTTGCCAGCACACCCGCCTGCGTCAGGGCGTTCATCAGGGTGCTTTTTCCCGCATTCGTATATCCCACAAGCGCCACCGTAATCACGCCGTTCTTTTGACGGCGACGCTGGATCTGGCCGCGGCGCTTCTCCACCTCTTCCAGTTGCTCCTTGAGCTTGGAAATGCGGCGGCGGATATGGCGGCGGTCGGTCTCCAGCTTTGTCTCACCGGGCCCGCGCGTGCCGATTCCACCGCCCAGACGGGAGAGTGACGTGCCCTTTCCGCCAAGGCGCGGCAGCATATATTTCAACTGCGCGAGCTCGACCTGCAACTTGCCCTCGCTGCTTCTTGCCCGCGATGCAAAAATATCGAGAATCAGCATCGTGCGGTCAATCGTCCGCACATCGCTGATGGATTCAATATTGCGGATCTGTGTGGGAGAGAGTTCGCAGTCAAACACCAGCAAATCGATGTCGTAGTTTTTACAGTACGACGCGATCTCTTCCATCATTCCGGAACCCACACAGGTAGCCGTGTCGGGGGAGGGCCTTTTTTGGGTCATCGCGCCGCAGGGTTCCGCACCCGCGCTGCGCACCAATTCATACAACTCCGCCAGGGACGCCTCCGCGTCGTATTCCCCCGTGTCCACCGCTGCCAACAGCGCGCGTTCCGGCCTCTTTTCCTTCTCGGTATTTTCCAAAGGCGCCTCCCCCTTTCTCTGTTGTCTTATTTTACAATATCTGGCAAAAGCTTGTCAAATCGGCGGCTAACGGAACAGCAGATATCCGTATCCGCCGCCCGCCTGGTTTAGGCTGTTCGCCATGCTGTCCGCGGCGGGCGTTCCCTGCGCCTGCTGCACCGTAAGCGTAGTGCCGGACAAGGAAGCCCCCTGTGTACCGCCCTCTTCCGTCACAATGGCGAAGTTCACCCGATAGTACCCCGTATGGGATTCGATTGGCGGCGCGTCCATCTGGAAAACCAGCACAGCCGTTGGCGCAAACGGGAGGGTGATCGACCGGCTCTCGGCCCCGTTTCCATTGTAGGTTCCCACCGTCGCCGCATTCCCCAGCAGCAGGCGGTCTTCGGCGGACAGATGCGCCTGCGTGTCTCCAAAATGCTCGGCCAGCAGGGAATCCAGCGTTTCATTGTCCGCCACAAAATCGGCGCGCGCCGGTTTGTCCGTCCCCTGCCACCGGTTTAGCCCCAAGCTTGTCTTTTGTTCTGTCGGCATAAGTCCTCCTTATCGTTCAAACAGCTCATCCTCCGCCAGATCGAGCTGATCCCAAGTGCGGTTCCCGGCGTCCCATTCGTCAAAGGTCTTTTCCGCATGGTCAATAGTATTCCAGGAAAGGTCCCGGAAATCCAGTATGACGTTCAAATGCGCGGGCAAAAAGCGCTCCAGGTAGGCGACCGCATTTGCGCGCGCTTCTGTGCTCTCCAAGCCGGTGCAGTTGAAGCACAGCCGCTGCCCCGCCGGGTCCTCCAAAATCGCGGCTTCGATTCCAACCGATTGCAACAATTTTAAAAAATCGCCGCAGGTATTCGAATTGTTATGGACAGCGCCGCACTGCAACAGCGCCTTTCGCCGTTCTTCCAGGGAACCCTGTATCTGCAAGCCGAAGAGCGCCTCCCAGCGGGAAATCCCCTCCTCCCCCGCTGTACAGAGGAAGCTGTCCTTTTGCAAGACCTCCAATCGCTCGTACAGGACATCCAACGCCGCAGCGTAGGCCGCCAATTCCGCATCCACCAAAGTTTCCCCCGACAGGGCGTACAACCCCGTTTCGTGGAGGGCGGAAGCCATCGTATCGTAAGACGTCATGCGCTCGCCTCCTGCACCGTCACATCCTGCAAAACCGCAAGCTGATTTGCTTTGATCACCCGGTCGGCCGCAGCGCTTCCCACCAGGGTACAATTCTCCACAACGCCGGTGGCAAAAACCTTTGCGGTCAGGGCGGCCGCCCGGACGGGCTCGCCCACGCCCAGGCCGGCAAAATATGCCTGTACCGCCTCTTCCACGCCATCGGAGGCCGCTTCGAACGACATCCCCGCGCAGGGTACGATCTGCACTGTCACCGGGCAGGAGACCGTTTGCGCCGCCGCGACCGTCACCAGGACGTTGATCTCGCGCAGCTCGTCAAACATCGCCTGCACACGCTGGACCGTTTCACTGTCCGCCGCGGCGCCGCTCGCCCCCAGGTAAACGCCAACCGTTCCCAGCCCCTGTTCCTTAGGAACCACATTTGCGGAAAAGACACCCTCGTCCTTGAGGGCCTGATTCCGATAGAAAGCCGCGTTTGTTCCATTCGGAAGGGCTGCATAGCTTTGCGTCAAGCGGGCGCGAAGGGACTCGTCCCCTTCCGCATCAGCGCCGCCTGTAAAGGGTTTCTGGTTCGTCACCTGTTCGATGCCTGGCGGGACGGTGATCAGCGTTGTGACCGTCCCAGCCGCCGCATTCCCATCCCGTCCCGGCTGTTCCGCCTCCGCGGGCACCGTCACCGACGTGCTCCCCACGGCCAGGACAGCTTCCTCCGTCGTGACATAGCGCGCGCCATCCTCACCCGGCAGAGCGCACACGGTCCCTTTGTCGATCACCGCGCGGTACCAAAGCGGCTTGGCGCGGGAAAAGGTGAGTTCTCCCGTAGCCGCCTGCGCTGGCCGTCGCTGAATCCCGTGCTCCTGTGCGCGCAGATCCAGCTGTTCGCCCTGCGCGGTCTGCGCAAAGAACTGTTGTTCCAGCCAGTCCATCGCCGCCGTCAGGGAATAGACCTCCCCGGCCAGCACCCGCAGGCGGATGCCGATGTCGGATGCATCGTCCGCCGGATATCCGGCGAGCTCTTCAAAGGTCCCCTGCATACGGCCCAAAATTTCTTCATATGTCTCCATCACATGTCACCTCGATCTCTGCCCCGCCGCCTTCCCAGGCGAGCTGTATCCGCGCGATGAGCGGTTCCGCAGCGCTGCAAACAGCACTCTCCACCCACACCTGCGGCAATTCCCGCAGCGCTTCCTGCGCCATGGCCAGGGCGTTTGCGTCCTTGTCCTCCGTTTCGGGCCGCAGGGTATACAGGCGGCTTCCTAATGTAGGCTGAAAGGCAAACCGTCCCAAAGGCACGCGCAGGCGGATCGCCGCGCGCTGCAAAAGCTCCTCTTCGCCGGAAATTCCACGCGGTAGCCCGTTGGCTCCCAGGGAAAAATCGCCGCCGGCAAGCGCTGTATCCATTATTCTCCCTCCTCCGCGGCAAAGACTTGTCCATTGATAACCACCTCGCCGCTGTTTTTCAAATAGATTCGCGCGCCCCCCTGGGAGAACAACAGCAGTTCCCCCGGCTCCAACGCCGTTTCCTCCACCACAGCCCCTGCGCAGACCATCCCCTCCGTACTGTTGACCAGCACGGCCCGCGCCGCATCCGGGGGCATATAGGCGATCCCCCAGGGAGCGGCGAGGGCAAAATCCCTGTACTCGCCGCTCCCCTGCGCGGTCGAACTTCCCGTCATCCGGGCCACTTCCGCGGTTGGTTCCCGGCGGAGATCCCCCGCCATCTTTTTCGAAAGCCACATCAGCCTTCCTCCTTTCTGCGCAGTGTCACGCGGCTGATCTCCCCGCGGCTGTCCAACTGATACTCCCATGCCGAAACATAGAGATTTTCCCCATAGTCCGCCTTCGCCGGGCTTCCCAGCGGTGGGCACAGCATTCCTGGGCCGCACACCTGCACGGCGAACGCCTTCTGGCGGGCCCTTCGCAACACATCCTTTGCCCGCTCCACGTCGGAACCGCTCAAATAGCGCCTGCGCACAACCCCGCGGGCCACAGCCTCCTCATCTTGCAAAATGGCGTCGTAATCCGCTGCATCCCCGGTGCGCATGCGTAATTCCGAAATGCGGGCGGCGTCTTTCCAAACAATTTTGCATGTGGAGAGGGGCCAATGCGAGCGGGAAACATCCACCGGCTCCTGCTGTACCAAGCCGGACGCGTCCAGCACATCCCCCCGCGCTACGAGCCGCACCCCCAGATACGTTTTGCAAAAGGCCTCCAGCGCCTGCCACTCGCTCATTCCCTTTTCCACCGTGAATGCCCCGCCAAACACCTCATCCCGCCCGAGGTATCCGGTAAAGCCATACGGGGCGGCGTGCCGTTCAAACAGCAGTTTTAGCGACGGCATGTAATAGATCTGCGGCCGCGCTTCATTGTCCAGCAACAGGGCGGCGCGGCTTCGCGCGGAGAGTTCCGCCGTGATCCCGTCCCCGTCCTCCGAAAGTACCTGTTCGTCCACAATTCCCGCAAAGAGCACCCGTCCTGCCCGGTCCATCAATTGAATCCAGCAGAGGTTCCCTACAGCGTCCCAGGCGGGGAAGCGTGCCTCCAAGCTGTCCGCGGGCGCATCCTCGTCGCTGCGCAGCCGTAGGCGCACCGGCGCTGGCAGCTGAACCCGCTCCCCCTTGGCGGTCCATCCCACACACCTCATGGCAGCTTCACCTTCGTTCCCTCCGCCAACCGGTTGGGCCATTGAATCTGCGGGTTACACTGCCGCAGCACATCGACCGTCGTGGCATACCGGTTTGCCACATGCCACAGCGTATCCCCTTTTCCGCAGACGGCATATTCATCGCGGAGGATTCCGTCGTCCTCCGCCGACTCTTCGTCCTCCAAAAACAGGAAGCTATAGCGCACCGCGTTGGGCCGCGCCTCCCCCAGCATTTGGAGGGAGGCAAAAACGGCCCGGAACGGCGCTGCGCCGGGGATGCACAAGATCTGGCTTTTGCCCTCCCGAAAAACCGCCGCCAGCCGCTCAAAGTCCGCGGCGGCGTCTTTCCCCAGGAAGCTCCCATTGCCGGTCACGGCGCGCCTCTGGCAACCCAGGTCCTGCAGGGCTTCCCCCACCTGCGGGAGCGTCAGCCGTTTGACATTTCGCTGGTACTCCACCTGCAAGGTTTCCGGATTCCGTCTCCAGACAAATTTGCCAAACCGCATGGCGCGCGCTTCCAAGCTCATGGCTCTTCCTCCTTTAGCTCCTGCGGATAGCGCCGCACATCGCGCTCCAATTCCTCCGAGAGCCGGTCCGCCCAATCCAAATAATCGTCCTGGTTCATGCTTCCTCCTCTGTGCAGAAGGCCGTCTCCTCTTCCCTGCGCAGGACGGCCCACACATACAGGCTTTCGCCTTCCAACCACTCCACATCCGCGCGGGTCACGCGATACCATTCCGTCCCCACCTGTACAAGGTCGCCGGTCAAAAGCTTCTGATCGGGCGTCCCGGTATAGAGGTAACACTGCGGCGCTTCATCGCTTTGTTTGCGCAGGGGGCGGATCACGGCCCAAGCCTCTTTCCCGTTTGCCGTGGCCTTCTGCCCGTAGGTCTTCAGGATATGGCGGACCAATTCTTTTCTTGTCACAATCCCGCCCCCTATATCCGTTCAAATACAAACTGGGTGTCGTTGAGATAGGGCGCGGCGGCGGCCTCGGACTCCCGCCACAGCGTCCGGGCCGTGTCCACATCCGCCGCATGTTTGGTCACCCGCACGTCTCCGACTGCAAACCCATTCTCCGCGCCCGCCGCCGCGCGGAGCAGCGCCCAACGGTAAAAGGCCAGTGCAGCCGCCGCGCTGCACAGCACCAGTTCGCCCGCTGTCCCGATGTCCGGCTTTGCGATCCCCATCACCTGCGCCCGCGCATTCTCGCACAGGGGCCGGTATTTCCCGGCCTCCTGTTCCCCGAGACCCGTCAGCAGGGCAAACTGCTCGAAAACTGCTTGTGTCTCCATCATTCCTGTTCCTGGTAGCAGAGGGTTTTAACCGCTCCGTCAAAAATTCTGGAAAAGCCCGCAATCACGCTGATGGAGGCGCGTTCCAGCTGGCGGTCGATCAGCTTATCGTAGTCGGTCGTCACCCCGCCCGCCTGCACCATTTCCAATGCACAGGTCTTGTCCAGGCCGATGACGCCCTTCGCGGTCAGAGAGGGCGCATGCAGCAGGGTTGCGCCCAAGGGCGTAATCATCTTGCCGGTTCCCTGGAAATTCAGCCCCGCCTGTGCGTCGCACATCTGGCTGAGCGCCAAAATCTGCTGCATGGTCGTGGTCGAGGCCAGCATGGTGTTGAGCTGATACGGCGCAAGGCCCGCCCACAGGGATACCAGCCCGGCATAGTCCACTGCACCCCCGGCGGTTCCGATGTTCGTCGCCGTGCTGTCGCCATCATCGCCGTTCACCAGCACGTTCATCGCATCCTGGAGCTGTGCGCGCGCGATGTAAGCGCCGATCTGGCGGAGCGTAACCGTAAACAGATCCAGCTTCTGGAAGCGAAGCGCTTCGTAGGAGGCCACCAGCATCCTTCCGCGCTTATACAGGTGGACCAAATGGTCCTTTGTGGTCACGGTGGTCTGGGGAAGCACCGCGCCTTCGGCCACCGGCTTCAGGGATTTGTCGTCGTCCGACGGTTCCGAGGAAAGGGTCCGGTAGTCCATGCCGGCGATGTTGGTTACGGTCGCCACCAGGTTCGGCAGCAGGTCCGCCTGCTCCATGCCCTGGCGCACAGCGCGCGATACATATTCCGGGAACAGGGCCGTGGAGTCGCTCGTCTGGAAAAATTTCTCCACCAGGTCAGAGCCCGGCCCGCTCACGCGGATGTCAAAGCGTTTGAGCTGGCGCTGGTATGCGTCCAGACCTTCCAGCGGCGTCCCGCGGTAGTTTTCCGAGGGGTCCAATTCCTCCAACGCCTGGGTAAAACTTTTTCCCGGCGCGCTGTACATTCCCTTTTCGAGCTTGAGCGTTTCATAAAAAGCCATTCTTCATTCCTCCCTTTTTCCGGCTTACGCCAATACCAGGCCGCAGGTGCCGGACGGTTCATCCACATCCGTAATCAACAGCAACCGTCCGGTGGCCTCTACCTGTACCTTGCCGGTTCCATCCGCGTTGACCGTCTGGTATCCCACCGTCGGCTTTGTGCCGGTATAGGGGAGCTTTGCATAGCCCGCCATCTGTACGGCCGCATACCCGCCGCGCAGGGAAAGTACAACGCCGCAAAATTTATCCTTTGCCACACACGGTGCAACGGTGCCGTTCGCGCTGATCTTCACCGGCATCCCCACCTTGACCTCTCCGGAAACGGCGAATGTCGCCACCTGTTCCCCATATCCGTTCAAAGAAATATCCATGATCCTTCCTCCTTAAATCTGAAATTCTCGGTTTTCCGTGGAAGCGCGCTGTTCCGCTGGGGCCAACTGCGGCGTCAGCGGAAGCGCCTGCGCCGCACGCTTGCGGAACGCCTTCTCAAAGGCCTGCAGATCGTCCAACTGCATCGCCTGCGCCGCACGCTCCATGGCCTCGTGGGGCACCTCCGGCGACACAATCCCACAAAGCCGCACCACGCTCTTCTCAAGCGCTTCCCGGTACTGCCTGCCGCACGCTGCCTGCTCGCGCAAAATGGCAACTTCTTTGGCGAGCTGCTGCCGCTCCTCCGCATGCAGTACCAGATCCCCCTCTCCCGAGAGGCTTTTCCAAACTTCCTCCATGGTCCGTTCCCCCTTTTCTGTAAAGCTCTTGATGACGCCCGCCTCCCGCTGTGCCGGGATCGCCACAAACGACCATTCATATGCGTCCGTCGGATGATCCAAGATCGTGCAGCATAAAACGCCGTCGTAGCAGCGCCCCTTCACGTGGCCGCATTCCTCCTTCCGGCGGTCGGCCCCGCAGATGGAGCACGTCGCCTCAGCCACCGAACAGCCGACGCTGACCTCCTTTTTGATCCCGCTCTCCAGCTCCAAAATGAATTCTTCATTTTTGGGGCAGCGCGGCAGATATGCACGCGCCACCAGGCGGTGATACGCCTCCCCTGCGCGGGTCACGCGCTCCGGAAGGCACTCCACCCGGCAGTCGTAGATGCGCGCCGCCTGGTTCTGCGCCTGTGGAGCATGGTCGAAAATCCCGGTCTTGCCCAAAAAGAGCTCCCCCAGCCGCTCCAGTGCGGGGATAGTAAACCGCTCCATATCCCGGTCGACCTCGTTGTCGCAGAGCACAACGGAAAACGTGTACAGCTCCTCCTCCTGGAAGGCACGCCGTGTGTAGCGGTTGATTTTCTCCAAGTCCTCCGCCGTCAGCGCGCCGCTTTTCAAAAGCACACAACCGGTTTCCTTCAAATGGCCACCTCCTTTTCTTTCAAACCCTCCTCAATTTGCGCCGCCTGCGCATTCATCAGGCGTGCGTTTGCAAGATCCACCGCATCCTGGAGCGTGATGGTATCCCACTCGATGGTGAACTTCGGCTCCATCCCGTGCAGCTGCATCCACAGCTTGCAGATTTTCTCAATCACCGGGTTTAGCAGCCGCCGGTATGCCTCCAATTCGCTGGTCAGAATGTCCGCCTGCTGGCTGGACATCCGTTCCGTGGAGGACCACGACAGCCCCAGCAGGAACGGCGGGATGCCCATCTTTGCCACGATTTCCTCCAGCATCTGCCGCACCGGAACATTGCTGTCCAAAATTTGATTGTCGGCGCCGATGGCCTTGATGCTCACGTCCCCCACCGCAATAAAATCGCTGACGCAGTCCTTGCGCATGGCGCGGCTCCACTCCTGGGCGATCTGCTTGGCCCGGTCCTTTGCAAACGCGCGGTCGGACGCATCGTTCGAGGGCTTGTAGGTCACGGCAAAGCGCACATCCCCCAGCCGTTCCCAATTGGTGCCGATGGTCCGGTAGATCTGCATCAGGATGCCGCTGACAAACGGAAGCCCGTGCAGCAGCGAAACCCCTTTTGCGCTGCCGGGCGGCGGGTTCAGCGCCGAGGCGACCACCAGTTCCGGATAGCGCACCGGCACGCTCTGGCCGGCCTCCCGCCGGAAGACGGTGAGGCAAAGGGGCGCGCACTCGCACAGTTCCACATCGTCGAGCGACGCATTGTAGAGCGCGCCGATCTCACCCGAAGCGGCCAGCACAATCTCCCCCACGGCATTTCCATAGGTCAACAGCTGGGAAAGGTAGGCATTCAAAAAGCTTTGGACGCCACATTCCAACGCATTGACTTTTACGTTTTGTAGAAATCGATTAATTTGATACGATTTGTTTTCATCCGCGCACACAATCACAAAGCTTCCCACCAAACGGAGGATCTTGTCGATGGCCGCATCGATGATCGGGATATTCTCCCGCAGGGCGGTGTACAGCCTCCGCTCCCCGATACCGGCTGGGGCGCAGCTGGTAAAGCGCGCAAAGGGATCTTCCCACGCCGTCTGCACCGCCAGGACCTCCGGTTTTTCCGTCTTCCGGCCGCCCTTTTTTCTCCAATTCATGCTTTTCACTCCTCCCGGCGCGCCACACTGACCGCGCAGAAATCATCCGTCTCCCTCTGCAAGGACGCTACAAAATACCGGATGTCGTCCATCGCATGGTCGTTTTCCTTGAGCGGCGCGTCCTTTCCCGCCACATCCGCCCAGCGATAGAGCCCAAACTCCCGGACGGCGTCCGCGCAGTTCGCACAGATTTTGATCTCGCCCTGCTTGAGCGCCACGCTCACGCGCCGGATGCCGTCCAATACGTCGTTTTCCGCCGGCAGAACCCGGTAGGCCCCATGCCGCCGGATCGTCTCCATAAAGCTTGCCGCAGAGGGGTCAACCACCACGCACTCGATCCGGCGGCCGCCGCAGAGTTCCACCAGCCCCGCATAGTGTTCTTCGTCCGTCCTCTGTGCTCCCTCCCTGCGGGAATCATAGTAATACTCGTCGATCCGGTACCACACGCCATTGCGTTTTCCCCATAAGCCGAAGGAAGCGGGATTGACGGTCCCATAATCGCAGGACACCCGGAATTCCTCCAGATTTGCCGGTGCCTCGCAAAGCATGGCCCGCGTCAGGAATGGATAGACCAACCCCTGCGCTGCCACCCAACGGCCCCGGATAAAGCGCTCGTAAAATGCGCCGGAATAGAGCTGCTCATACCGCGCAATCACTTCCGGGCTGAGCGCGGGATTGTCCTGCATGGTAAAGTGCAGGTAGAGGGCGTTTTTCTGTTGGGACTGTAGAATCCACTCCTGGTAAAACCAGTGCTGCGGATGTTCCGGATTGCAATTAAACCAAAATTTCGATCCATCCACCGAACAGCGTGCGAGCGCCTGCTCCACAAACGAGCGCGGCATCAACGCCACTTCGTCCAGCAAGACCCCTGCCAGGGTCATCCCCTGGATCAGCGCTGCGGAGCCTTCGTCCTTCCCGCCAAAGAAATAGAACCGGTTTTTGTGTCCGGCATAGGACAGCTCCATCCAGTTTTCGCTCTGATACACCGCACAGCCGAACCCCGCCTGACGCAAGGCGGGCAGCAGGGTGTTCAGCAAATTGCGCTTGAGGGAGCGGATGGTGCGGCCGCAAAAGGCGAACGCCTGCCCGTGAAAGGAACGGCTTGCCCAGGCCGCGAAGCCGATTCCTAAGCAGAGGGTCTTTCCGCTTCGCACAGCGCCGTCGCAGATCACCGCGTCCCGCCCCGCATCCGGGCTGCCAGGGCACCACCAGCACATCGCCCGCAACTGTTTTGGGGAAAATGGTTCAAGTTTCATCCGGTTCCCCCTTGTTCAGCGCCCGTGCGCCCGCTTCCAAAGCTTCGAACAGGCTGGGTTGCCCTGCCTCCGTCTCCATGCGTTCCAGGCATTGAAGCGCCTTGATGCGGTCGAAAAATTTGATTTCCATGCCGCCGCCCCTCGGTCTCCGGATCTCCGCCACGTTGTATAAGTCCAGCCCTTCCAAATCCTCCGGCTTGAGGTCTTCACAAAAGAGCAAGCGCACGGCATCCTCAATCCCACCGAACGCCAACGTCTCATAGCCTTTTTTCACCCGGCGCGCACGGGTTTTCCGGGTTTTTGTCTTTCGTTCCAAGGCAAACCTCCTTTCACCTACCGCGGAAAAAACCTGGAGAATTTGCCTGATGAAGCAAATTTTTTGAAAAAAACCGGAAAAAATTTGAAAAGGGCGGACGGCACAAACCATCCACCCTGTCTTTCTCACGATATACAACCACCCGAACATACCCTTTTAAAATCACATATTATTTTCAAAACTATTTCATATAATTTTTAAGATAAAATCACTTTTTATTTCTAAGGAACATTTCTGTGCTGCAATTTCTGTGGTAAACTAATCACAACGATGATCCAATCCAGGAAAGGAGGCTTCCCAATGAACACATTTTCCATTGTCACAGACTCTTCCTGCGACCTTCCCGCACCGATGGCGCAGGAAATGGACCTGACCGTTCTTCCGCTCGCCTTTGTGATGCAGGGGAAGGAGTATTATAATTATCTGGATGAGCGGGAAATCCCCCTGCACACCTTTTATGAGGCGCTTCGCGCGGGGCAGCCCTGCACCACCTCCGCGGTCAACGTCGAGGCGTTTACCTCCGCGATGGAACCCCTTTTGGCAGCGGGCAAAGACGTCCTGTGCATCGCCTTTTCCTCCGGACTCAGCAACACGTACAATGCCGCTGCGGTCGCCGTTCAAGAGCTGTCGCAAAAATATCCGGAGCGGAAAATCTACGCGGTCGATTCCCTCTGCGCCTCTCTGGGCCAGGGCCTGCTGGTCTATCTTGCCGCACAGGAACGCGCTAAAGGAAAGGGCATTGAAGAGGTGCGCGATTGGTTGGAAACCGAAAAATTTCACCTCTGCCATTGGTTCACTGTGGAAGACCTGCAATTTCTCAAGCGCGGTGGGCGCGTTTCGGCCGCAACCGCCCTGGTCGGTACGATGCTGAGCATCAAGCCGGTCATGCATATGGATAACGCGGGCCATCTGATCAATGTCAGCAAAGCGCGTGGCCGCCGCCCCTCTCTAACCGCCCTGGTGGACCGCATGGAGCAGCTTGCAATCGCCCCGGAAGAGCAGACGGTTTTCATCAGCCACGGCGATTCTCTGGAGGATGCCCAATTTGTAGCTGGGGAGGTCCAGCGGCGTCTCGGCGTCCGGAAACCGGTGGTCATCAACTACGTCGGCCCGGTCATCGGCGCCCACTCCGGCCCCGGCACAATCGCCCTATTTTTCCTCGGCAGGGAGCGATAACGATTGATAAAAATTTCGCCTGCATGTTTGAAGCAAGACACATTCAAACATGCAGGCGTTTTTTTAATGGTATTTCTCAGGCCATTGATCCCGTTCTTCAAACTCCATGCGCATCCGTTCTTTGATGCTTTCCTTTTCGCTCTCCGGCAAATCTAACAGGATACACTCCCGGCACAGTCCCATCTCATCAAGCGAAATCTTTTTTAAAATGCATCTGCCCTTTTCTTGGTAAATACAAAAGGAATGGTCGCAAAAGCGCATTCCATCACCTCCCCCATCATTTCATAAAATATCATAGAAAAATGTAATAGAAATTTCTCATATGTTTTATCATACGTATTTATCATACAATAGAACCATAGAAAGGGGGAGAGTCCATGCCGTTTGTTCCAAAGAAAACGAAACAAAAAGTAAAAGCCGGGTATAAGTCTCTCTATCTTTCTGTCGAGTTGATTGAGAAAGTGGAACAGATTGCGAAAGAGAACCACACCAGCTTCAACAATGTCGTTGTCAGCATGATTGAGCATTGTCTGGAAGAATGACGCAAAAGGAAAAAAGGGCTGTTGCACGGCTTTTCGCTTGTGCAACAGCCCTTTTTTCTTTTATAAATCCCTATACTTTTCCAAACATGGAATTCCTCATCTTTTTATAAACGAAAACCCCCACCAAATCGGCCAACAGCCATCCGATGGGCACAGAGACCCAAATGCCCGTCACGCCAATCCATGGAACCGCAGATAAGAGGTACGCCAGCGCTACCCGCGTCCCCAGGGAAATGACCGTCAGCACCACGGACATCCCCGGCCGGTTCATCGCGCGGTAGAACCCATACAGCAGGAACAGCAGGCCGATCCCGATATAGAACGACGCCTCGATCCGCAGGTATTCCACCCCCACGCGGATAATCTCCGTTTCTGTGGGGTGGATAAAGAGCTCCATGAGCGGTCGGGCAAACACGCACACAAGCGTGCTCACAATGACGCAGAACACAAATGCGGAGAGGACTGCGCTCTTCACGCCTTTCCGAATCCGCTCCGGCTTCTCTGCGCCGTAGTTCTGGGCCACAAAGGTGGAAAATGCATTTCCAAAATCCTGCACCGGCATGTAGGCGAAGGAATCAATCTTCACCGCAGCCGCAAACGCCGCCATGACAACGGTCCCAAAGCTGTTAATCAATCCCTGGACCATCAGGATGCCGAAATTCATAATGGATTGCTGTACGCAGGTCAGGAGGGAGAGATTGGTAATCTGCTTTAAAATCCCTCTGTCCCAGCACATGTGGCGTTTCTCCGGCCGCAGCTCCGGGAAACGCACCCATGTATAAATCCAAATGCCAATCCCGGAAACATACTGGGAAAAGACGGTGGCAATCGCAGCGCCCGCCACGCCCCAATGGAAAACCAGCACACAGACCAGATCCAGGACCACATTCAGCACGGCGGAGGTCCCTAAAAACACCAGCGGCACCACGGAGTTTCCAACCGCCCGCAGAAGATTGGCAAAATAGTTATAGAGGAATATGGCCACAAGCCCCCAGAAAATCACCCACAGGTATTCCTCCATCAGCCCGATAATCTCCGCCGGGGTCTGTAACAGCCAGACGATCCCGTCCAAGCCGAGAAACACCACCAAATTCACAAACAATGTAATCCCGGCAATCAGGACAAAGGACTCAAACATACAGCACTTTAAACGCTCGTAATCTTTTTTCCCATACTGCATGGAAAAAGCCGCGCCGCTCCCCATGCAGAGCCCGAGCAAGATCGAGGTTAAAAAGGTCATCAGCGTATAGGAAGAACCCACGGCGGCCAGTGCGTCCGAGCCAAGGAACTGCCCCACGACCCACGTATCCGCCACATTATAACATTGCTGCAAAAGATTCCCGATCATCAACGGGAATGCAAATTTCAGTAAATTCCCTGTGATCTTTCCGCTTGTCAGGTCTCTTTGCATATTTCCATCCCTCTTATTTCGTTATGTAAGTTTAAATTAACTTTTCGTAAGTTATATTAGCAAAATAAAAACGTTATGTCAATTCTATATTCCTATTTGTTTTGTTAAGAAAGTATGCTATAATCGTTTTATCATGTGATGGAGGGATGAACCGCATGTTTCTGGATGGACTTGACGCATTGGACCAAAAGATTTTGTCTCTGCTGATTGAAAACGCACGCTATTCCTACTCAGAGATCGGGGAAAAGGTGGGGCTTTCCAGGGTAGCGGTCAAATCGCGCATCGACGCCCTGGAAAGAAGCGGCATCATTGAGGAATACACGACGATTATCAACCCGCAAAAGATCAGTGGGGCTATCTCCTGCTATTTTGAAATTGAGGCGGAACCCGCCTCGTTGGAAGAAATCATCGGCCGGCTTTCCGCCAACGACACCGTGACCCAAATTTACCGCATGACCGGCAGCAGCAGCCTGCATGTCCATGCTGTCGCCTCCTCGCAGGAAGCACTGGAGACCTTCATCCGGACAGAGCTCGACCGTCTGCCCGGCGTTATCCGCTTAAACAGCCACGTCATTCTCTCCCGCATCAAAGATGTGAAGGGCCTACGCCTGTAAGCCTCTAATCCCCGTGCATTGGCCCGGCTTCTCCCTGGTTCTTGAATCGGCCCCCCAAGAAAGCCGTTATACCAGCCTTTCCAACCACCGGGCCTGAAAGGCAATCCCTTTCAAAAAGAATGGCGGAGCAGCTCCCGAAAAAACAAGTAAAAAGGACGCTTCCCAACGGCAGACAAAGCCGTTGAAAAGCGTCCTTTATTATTCTCTATGTTGGCAATCCACGCCGGGCCTATGGCTTTCGCCTCATTACGGCGTTGCTGGTTGGCTGACCGTCTGCTGGGTTTCCCCGCGGTCCTCCAAAAGTGTAATCTGTACTTCGCGGCTCTGCCCATTGCCCCCGTTTTGAGACGGCTGATACAGGGTAACCGCAATCACATCCCCAGGCTTATGGCGTCCCAGCACCGTATAGAGGTCGTCCATGCTTTCAATAGTGTCGCCATCCGCTTGGGTGATGATGTCGCCCACCACAGCGCCGGCCTGCGCGAAGCTGCTTTCCGGATCAATGCTGATGATTCGCACGCCGTTGGGCAGCCCTGCCAGCTGTGCCTGCATCCCGGCCACATTGCTGGCCGTAATCCCCAAGCGGGCGCGCCCGCTGACATATCCCCGTGCGATCAAGTCGTCGATGATGGATTTTGCATGGCTGACCGGGATGGCAAATCCCATCCCCTCGTAGCCGGTGGAGATGATTTTGTTAGAGTTGATGCCGATCACCTGGCCGTACATGTTGACCAGCGGCCCGCCGGAATTGCCGGGATTGATCGCCGCATCCGTCTGGATGTAGGTCATCCCGTTGTCGCTGTTGGATTTCAGCGTACGGTTCAATGCGGAAATATAGCCGCCCGTCAGGGTGCTGGCGAAATCCAGGCCGCCCGGATTGCCGATCGCCAGCACTTCGTCGCCGATCTCCATCTGGTCCACATCGCCAAACACAGCGGGCTTTAGATTATCCGCTTCGATTTTTAAAATCGCGAGGTCGGAGGTCTTGTCGTACCCCACGACCACTGCAGCATACGCGGTCTCATCTTCGTGCAGGGTCACCGTTACATTGTAATCCTTGGAGTACTCCACCACGTGCGCATTGGTGATGATATACCCGCTCTTCGTCGCAACAATTCCAGAACCCTGGCTCAGCAGGCCGGTCCCATCGTCCGCGGACGTCTCCACGCCGACCACGCTCTCGACAACCTGGCGGTAGACCTCCTTGGCGCTCATCCCGTCCCCTTCCGGCCGGGGTTCGATCACCATCCCGGCGTTGTCCGGGTCGGTCGCATCGTTTTGCGGCGGGGTGCTCTGCCCCTCTTCCGGGGACGTCCCGCCATCGGGCGCAGGTTCGCTGGCCGAAGGGCTCTGGCCCTCCGTGGTGCTGCCGCCCTGTCCCATTTGCAGCACGGCCGTGTTGATGCTCACAACACAGAACGCCACCAGGAACAGGCCCGCCAAAATGCCGAGGATCCACAGGAACGCTTTCAATCCGCCGCTCATCTTGCGGCGCGGCTCCTGCGGGTCCTGCCCCGGCTGCCCCCCCTGGGGAGGCTGCGGAGGCATCGCACCGCCCATCGGCGGCTGGCCCGGCTGCTGCTGGTAGTTCCAGTATACTTGCTGCTGCGGATACGGCGGTGCATACGGCGCCTGCGGATTTTGATACGGCCCACCTTGCGGCGGCTGGCCGTAGGACGAACCCATGTAAGGATTCTGATACTGTCCATAGTGCTGATAGGGGTTCGCATACGGGGGCGCGCCATATTCCTGCTGGGGAGCGCCTTCCCGCCCAACCGGCATTGTGTCCGGGATGGGCGCCCCACTGGAGATATCCCGGTCCTTTTCCAGGTGGATAGTCCCGGGTTGCCCCTGCCCATCCTGGGGGCTTGGCTGTGCCCCTGCCTCCGCCGGCGTTCCGGGGGCCGCCTCCGGTACCGCTCCATTTGGCGCTTCCGATGTTGCCCCTTCTGCAAATGCATCTTGCGGTATGGGTTCTTCCATCTGTTCTCCAACCGGCGCATCTGCAACCGGCTCCTCATATACTTGCTCCCCGGATTCTCCAGGTTGCGATGGGGCACTGGCCGGCCCGTTTGTCTCCCCAGCCGGTTCCGCCGCACCAACTGGCGCGCCACTGTCCGGCAGCAGATCGGAAGAAGCCTCTTCCGGCCCGTCCAGCTGGCCCGCAGGGGATTCCTGAACCGGTTCTGCCGGCGCTCCCTGCTGTGGCAGTTCCCCGGCCCCCGGCTCTGTTCCCTCGGCAACCGGCGGTATCACAGGGGATTCCGGCACAGGCGGCTCCGCGCCCATCCCGGCCTCCTCTTTCCAATCGGTATCCGTCATCGTTTTTCCTCCTTTTTGTCCTTTGCCGGGTCCTTTTCCTTCTTTCCGGCCTTCAGCTTGGGCTCTTCGTGCTTGGGAAGCCAAAACTCAAACTGGCAATATTCGTTCTCCACACTCTGCACGGTGATCTCTCCGCCGTGCAGCTTGATGATCGTCCGTACAATATAGAGTCCCAATCCCATGCCGTTTTTATCCTGGCTGCGGGACTTATCCGTCTTGTAGAAACGGTCAAAAATCAATGCGATCTCATCCGCCGCAATCCCCGCGCCGCTGTTTTTGATCGCGACGGAAGTCCTGTCCGGCAGATCCCGGATGGCCAACTGGATATAGCCGCCCTCATTGGTAAACTTTACGGCGTTTTCAATCAAATTATACACGACCTGATGGATCATATCCGGGTCGCCATCCACATAGAGGCTTTCCGTATCCTCCAGGCCGAGCACCTGGATCTTCTTTTGCTCGATGCTCTTTTCAAAGGAAAGCAGCGCCACAAAAATGGTATTGGTCAGGTCAAAGCGCGCCATGTGCAGCCGCAGCTCGCCGCTGTCGATGCGCGAAAGATCCAACATCGTGCGCACCAAACGCGACAAACGCTTAACCTCCTGGGAAACGATCTGCAAGTAATGCGACTGCTTTTCCGCCGGGATAGTCCCATCCAAAATGCCGTCGATAAATCCGGCGATCGTTGTCATCGGCGTTTTCAATTCGTGGGAAACATTGGCAATGAAATTCCGGCGCACGCTCTCGCTGCTGGCCAGGGAAGAGGCCATATTGTTAAACGCGAGCGCGAGCTGCCCCACCTCGTCGTTGCTGGTGACCGGGACCCGTATGCTGAAATTCCCCTCGCCAAAGCTCCGGGCCGCCAACGCCATGTCGCGCAGGGGGCGCACAAGCTTATAGGAAAACATCCAGCTGATGCAAAAGGCCACCAAAAACGCCGCGACCGCTGCTAGCGCAAACATTTTCATCAGCTCGTTGCGGTATTCGTTGAACGAGCGGGCGCTGCACGCGGTAAACACCGCCCCGATGGTCGAGCGTGTCCCATCCAAATTCGAGATGCGGATCGGGACGCCCACCACATAGTATGGTGAGTCATAGATGCCATCGACGGTTCCCTGCCCGCTGTATGTGCCCAACAGGGCCTTGTCCATCGTCCTGCGGGTAAAGGGCGCCGGGTTGACCGTTCCGCCGCTGCCGAAGGCGCTCAGGACCCACTCCCCTGCGCGGTTTGTCACATAGATATCTGCGTCCATATTTTCGGAGAACGCATTCATGAAGGACTGCATGCGTTCCGTATCCAGCAGGATATAATTGTCCCCCTGCACAGGCGTTGCACTTGCAGCGGCAATCCCTGCGATGCTCTCTGCATTTCGTCTGAGCAGGTCCTGCTTTTCATCCTGCCAGTAGGATTTGATAAACACCAGCATCACCAGCCCCAGCAGGAAAAAGCTGATGAGGATAATCGCTGCTGTAACCCGCAGATATTTTTTAAACAGCGTTTTCTGCATGTCTTATCGCTCCAAGTCTTTCCAGGGCATCCACCCTTAATTCTTGTCCTTTACTTCAAATTTGTAACCAACGCCCCAGACAGTTTTCAACGCCCACTGGTCGGAGACGCCCTCCAGCTTTTCGCGCAGGCGCTTGACATGGACGTCCACCGTACGGCTGTCGCCGTAATAGTCGAACCCCCACACCTCGTCCAACAGCTGGTCGCGCGTAAAGACGCGGTTGGGATTGCTCGCCAAATGGTAAATCAGCTCCATCTCCTTCGGCGGCGTGTCCACCACCTTGCCGTTGACCTTCAACTCATAGTTGGTCAAATTGATGCTGAGCTTATCATATTTAACTTCTTTCACCTGGTTCTCATCGTTCTTCCCAAAGCGGCGCAGCACCGCTTTGATGCGCGCGATCACTTCTTTTGCCTCAAACGGCTTGACCACATAGTCGTCCGCGCCGAGCTCCAAGCCCAGGACCTTATCAAAGACCTCGCCCTTTGCCGTCAGCATGATGATCGGGCATTGCGATTTTTTCCGGATCTCACGGCACACCTGCCAGCCGTCCAGTTCCGGCAGCATGATGTCCAGCATAATCAGGTCTGGGTTTTCCTGCTCGAACATTTCCAGGGCCTTCCGCCCGTCGTTTGCAATGACTACTTCGAACCCCTCTTTTTCAATATAGAGGCGCAACAATTCACAGATATTTTGATCGTCGTCCACCACCAGGATTTTTCCCGATGCCATAAGTAACACCCTCCTTCAATCACAGCCATCCGCGGTTTGCCCACTTCCTTGCGTTCCCATTCCAAGCCGGTCAAAGGGCCAAATATTTCCGGCGAACATTCTTGCGGATTTATAGTATATTATAGGATACTCCCCCGCAAAAGTCATGAATATTTTATAAATTCCCCGCAGGCTGAACGCCTCACCGGAACCCCAGCCCCCGGAACATAGGGGAGGGCTTGCAAGCCTATTCACACGTATCCCGGGCGCGGCCTCCAAGAATCCCTTAAAGCACCTTGGCCGCGCACCAAAGGATGCGCGGCCAAACGTCAACCTGTTCCATTATACCGTCCGCAGGATCTCCCCTACGGTCATGTCCGGGTTTTCTACACCCATAAACAGGATCTTCATGAGATAATAATACATCAACTCCATATCGTGCGGGGAAAGCTCCGCCAGCTGGTACTTGAAGTAAAACTGCAAGCCCAGGTCGGTGGCACTGTGCATCACGGTCAGATACACCTTTTGAATTGCCGTCCCGTTCGTCAGCCAATCCGACTTAAACGGGATGCCGTGCAGCTGCTCGTTCTGCAAGCGCATCGGGAGCGGCTGATACGTCAACGCTACGGAGTCATACGTGGTATTCTTGGGCGGATGGTACCGCTCCTGGAACATCCGCGTGACCTCCAGCGGGTCAAAATCGACATGCCGGTAAATGGTGTTCTGCAAATCCTGAATCATGCGCACGCCGTCTAGGAATTCGGTCTCCGGCTCCAGGATGGTCCGGCACGGGAAGCAGTGGGTGCGCGTGCCGCCGGAGGTCTTGTTCAGCAGCGTGGACCTTCTGGACACATAATTCCGGACCGTGACGTCCTTTTCCCCGTCGTTCATCTTGGAAAGGTAGGTCCGCAGGCCCATCAGCAGCAGGTTTGTCATGGAGACTTCGTTCTCCATGCAATAGTCCATCAGGCGCTTAGTTGGCTCCGGCTCCAGATGATAAATCGCGCGCCCTACGCGCAGGTCGTTCATCTCCCGGTCCGCCGCGCGCAGGTTCGGGTTGTTGTACTTTTTCCGGCACGCATCCAGCTTCCAGCAGCCGGTCACATCCGTATAGACCGGCTCGCCGACCGCCACCTGTTCCTCCCAGAACGCGCGGTCTTTGGCAGTCCGGGATGCGTTCTCCTCCTTTGCGAGGTCCTTTTCCAAAGCTAGGTGGTATGGCGGCGGGTCCTCCGGCATGGGCGCGCCGTAGGCAAAGTGGCAGTAAAGCCCCATAATGTCGTTAATCATCAAGATCATGCCGGTGGAGTCGGTCAGCCGGTGGTCAATGCGCAGATAGATGCCATTGTACCCGTCGGGCATGGCCACCATGATAAACTCGTTCATCGGCGAATCCACCTGCTCAAAGGGCTGGCTGGACCATTCCTCCAGGGTTGCGTTGATCTCCTCCTGGGATTTTCCCCGGAAGTCCACCAAACGGATGTCGCGCGGGTCATAAGAAGCGAAGTACTGAAAAACTTTTCCGTTTTCGTCCCGCTTTGTGAAGCGGATGCGCAGGGATTCCTGCCGCGCATACTCCAACTGGATGCAGTGCTTCAGCAGGCCGAAATCCACCCCAGCCCGGATCGTCATGCACACGCAGATGTTTACTTCCTGCGGGCGGTTGTACTCCAGGATTTTGTGA
The DNA here is from genome assembly GCF_015554745.1 of Anaeromassilibacillus sp. 1001302B_160321_C8. Classification (NCBI taxonomy): domain Bacteria; kingdom Bacillati; phylum Bacillota; class Clostridia; order Eubacteriales; family Acutalibacteraceae; genus Anaeromassilibacillus; species Anaeromassilibacillus sp. 1001302B_160321_C8. The sequence goes on from NZ_JADNJD010000009.1 coordinate 82,264, forward strand.
TCCTGCAACCTTTCGGCCGCGCACAGCGGATAGAAATGTTTCATATCGATCCCTCTTTCTTTGCCTTTCAAAAGTCTTCCCCAATTTTGCACAACGAGGCTTCCCCATGTGGAAGCATGTTTTTTCTATTTTACCACATGCGCATTAAAAATCCAATGCGGATCTTTTTGTAGAAAAATGGTGCATCTTGAAAGAAATGATTCTTAAAAACAAACGCAGGGCTTTTATCGGCGCGGGGAATTTTTTGACCGGACGCCGCTCCCCAGCGCACCGTTCAGAAAAAACATCATCGCTGGCTTCCGCAAGCTTTTATAATCATATATTACTATAAAATTCTATTTAAAACTATAATTTTATATATTTTTTATGAAATATTTATTGTTATGGAACCTCTTCTGCGCCATTCACGCAAAAGAAAACCATCCCAAAGATTCCCAACAGGCCGCCTTCTCATAAAAAAGACGAGGGTCCCAACTCCGCCGGAACCCTCGCCTTTAATTTCCAATCTTTATTTTTCCGTGATGCTCTTGAGCAGCCCGCCCTTTTGGATGATGTTCTGGATAAACGGCGGGAACGGCTGCGCCTTATAGGTCTTCCCCGTGGTCACATCCGTGATCACGCCCGTATCGAAGTCCACCTCGACCTCGTCCCCTGCCTGGATCTCCTGCGCGGCAGCGTCGCACTCCAGGATCGGCAGGCCGATGTTGATCGCATTGCGGTAAAAAATGCGGGCGAACGTGGATGCGATCACGCAGGAAACGCCGCTGGCCTTGATCGCAATCGGCGCATGCTCTCTGGAAGAGCCGCAGCCGAAGTTTTTATTCGCCACGATGATGTCGCCGGGCTTCACGTTCTTGACAAAGTCCTTGTCGATGTCCTCCATGCAGTGGGAGGCCAGCTCCGCGTGGGAAGCCGTATTCAAATAGCGCGCAGGGATGATCACGTCCGTATCGACGTTATCCCCATATTTATGTACGATTCCATGTGCATTCATGTTGCCTACCTCCTCAAATCTTGTCCGGGTCCGCGATATAGCCTGCTACTGCGCTGGCCGCCGCAACCGCGGGGCTCGCCAGGTAGACTTCAGACTCCACATGTCCCATACGGCCTACAAAGTTGCGGTTCGTGGTGGAAATGGCGCGTTCCCCCTTGGCCAAAACGCCCATATGTCCGCCCAGGCACGGCCCGCAGGTCGGCGTGCTGAAAACAGCGCCCGCCTTGATGAAGACCTCCGCGATGCCCTCCTTGATCGCCTGCAAATAGATGTCCTGCGTCCCCGGGATCACGATGCAGCGCACGCCCTTCGCCACCTTGCGGCCCGCGAGGATCTTTGCAGCGGCGCGCAGGTCTTCGATGCGCCCGTTCGTGCAGGAACCGATCACGCTCTGCTGGATCGCGATGGGCTCCATCTGGGCGACCTCGTCGATCGTCTTGGTGTTCTCCGGCAGATGCGGGAACGCAACCGTCGGGCGCAGCGTGGAGAGGTCGATGGTGACCGTCGAATCGTACTCCGCGTCGGCATCCGCGCTGAAGATGACCGGCTGCCTCTGGAAGCGGCCCTCGCAGTATTCCAACGTCACGCCGTCCACCGGGAAAATGCCGTTCTTCGCGCCGGCCTCAATCGCCATGTTTGCAATGCACAGGCGGTCGTCCATGCTCAGGTATTCCACACCCTTGCCTGTAAACTCCAGGGATTTATACAGCGCGCCGTCCACGCCGATCTCGCCGATCAGATGCAGGATGACATCCTTGCCGCTCACCCAGCGGCCGGGCTTGCCCTCCAGCACCACCTTGATCGCGGAAGGCACCTTGAACCAAGCCTTGCCGGTGATCATACCGGCAGCCATGTCCGTGGAACCCACGCCGGTGGAGAATGCGCCCAGCGCGCCATAGGTGCAGGTGTGGGAGTCCGCGCCGATCACGCAGTCGCCGGGGCCGACAATGCCCTTTTCCGGCAAAAGCGCATGCTCAATGCCCATCTGCCCCACATCAAAGAAATTCTTAATGTCGTATTTATTCGCAAAATTCCGCGTCTGCAAGCACTGTTCCGCCGCCTTGATGTCCTTGTTCGGCGTGAAGTGGTCCAGCACCAGCGCAATGCGCGTGTTGTCGAACACCGCGTCCGCACCGCACTTTTCAAATTCGTTGATTGCCACCGGCGCTGTGATGTCGTTGGCCAGCACCACGTCCAGATTTGCTTCAATCAGCTGTCCCGCCACCACGTGGTCCAAACCCGCGTGTGCCGCCAGGATCTTCTGTGTCATGGTCATTCCCATCGGATATTCCTCCTTAATCGTTTTTGTCGGTATCTGTATTGTAGCACAACATCCCCCACACGAATGTAAACCGTACTACAATTAGAATGATTCTCTTCTTTTTCCGGAAACGCCTCCCGCTGCCGTTCCAGGGATTCCACTCCTCGCCCGGCGGCAACGCCATGGGGTAAAAAAGGGCCTTTCCACCGCTTCCCGTGGAAAGGCCCTGCCGTCAATCCGAAATAAAAAACAATGCCTCTTTCAGAAAACAGCTCCGGCAAACCCGCAAAAGCCGATGCCTTTAGTCTACAAACACCGCGCCCTTGGAACCGGATGTCACGAGGCTTGCATAGCGCTTGATATAGCCGGTCAGATGCTGCTCGGGCGCCTTCCACGCTTCGCGGCGCTTGGCGAGCTCTTCGTCGCTCACGCGGACATTGAGCTGGCGGCCCGTGATGTCCACATCGATGATGTCGCCGTCTTGAATCAAGGCGATGTTGCCGCCCGCAGCCGCCTCCGGCGATACATGGCCGATGGCCGCGCCGCGCGTCGCACCGGAGAAGCGTCCGTCCGTGATGAGCGCCACGCTCGAACCCAGGCCCATGCCGGTCAGCGCCGAGGTCGGGGTCAGCATTTCGCGCATGCCCGGGCCGCCCTTCGGCCCCTCATAGCGGATGACCACCACGTCGCCCTCTTTGATCTTACCGCCCAGGATGGCTTCGGAGGCGTCCTCCTCGCAGTCGAAGCAGCGGGCCGGGCCCACATGCTGCATCATTTCGGGCGCAACCGCGCCCTGCTTGACCACAGCGCCCTCCGGGCAGATGTTGCCCTTGAGCACCGCGATGCCCCCGTCCGGGCGGAACGGGTTCTCGATCTTGCGGATGATCTCGCCGTCCGCATCCGGCGCCGCCTCCACACGGTCGCGCACCGTGCCGCAGACGGTCTGCGCATCCAGATGGATCAGTCCCTTGCGGGAGAGCTCCTTCATCACCGCCGGGATGCCGCCCACCTGGTTCAGATCCGTGATAAACACCTGGCTGGCAGGGTTGAGTTTGCAGATCTGCGGGGTCGTACGGCCCAGCTCGTCGATCTTGTCGATGTCCAGCGGCACGCCCGCCTCATGTGCAATGGCCGTGAGGTGCAGCACCGAGTTGGTGGAGCAGCCCAGCGCCATCTCCCCGCGCAGGGCGTTTTCAAACGCCTCCGGGGTCAGGATGTCGCGCGGGCGCAGATCCTGTTCCAACAGCTTCATCACCTGCATACCGGCCCGCTTTGCCAGCGCGATGCGCGCGGAATAGACCGCCGGGATGCTGCCGTTGCCGGGCAGTGCCATGCCGATGGCCTCTGTCAGGCAGTTCATGGAGTTGGCCGTATACATGCCGGAGCAGGAGCCGCAGGTCGGGCACGCGGATTTTTCCAATGCCAAAAGCTCGTCCGCGTCGATCTTCCCGGAGGCATAGCTGCCCACCGCCTCAAACATTTCCGAGAGGCCAAACTTCGTCCCGTTGTGCTCGCCGGGGAGCATCGGGCCGCCGCTGACAAAGATGCTGGGCAAATTCATGCGGCAGGCCGCCAGCATCATTCCGGGCACGATCTTATCGCAGTTCGGGATAAAGACCGCCGCATCCAGCGGGTGCGCGGTCAGCATCACTTCGATGGAATCCGCAATCAGCTCGCGGGAGCAAAGGGAGTATTTCATGCCCTTGTGGTTCATGGAGAGGCCGTCGCACACACCGATGGTCTCAAACTCAAACGGGACGCCGCCCGCGTTGCGGATGCCCGCCTTCACAGCCTCCGAAATATCCTTTAGATGCCTGTGGCCCGGAATGTAATCGCTCGCAGCACTGACAACCGCCACAAAGGGCCGCTTCATTTCATCATCGGTCAAGCCCAGCGCACGCAAAAGGGAACGGTGCGGCGCGCGGGTGGAACCTTCTTTCATCAGATCGCTTCTCATGGATGTCCTCTCCTTTATCATAAAATTACGCGCGGATCGCCTGGAAAGGCAAATCCGCGCTGTAGAAACTCCTAAATTTTCGTTTTAGTCGCGCGGCTTCATCGTGGGGACGATTTAGGACATCGTTTCAATTCTTGCTATAACCCAACATAGTTCAAAATAAGTCGCAAATCAGATTTTTTCAAAATCCTACTTTACTTTATTTTCGATTAGTTTCGTGGGGGCTTTGTGTAAAAATTGATGTAAATGATGTAAATGCTCTAATCCACCAACTATGAAGTCCGTATCAATTTAATCTGTCAAACTGACACTTTATTATACTCATTTTTGAAGTAGGAGTCAAGACCTTCAAATTCGGACTTCCTCAGTTCCTTCGTTACATCGGTATAGATGTTAAGCGTAGTTGAAATATCTTTATGACCGAGCGTGTCCTGAATGACCTTAACATTTACCCCTGCTTCGCACATTCTTGTTGTGAAAGTGTGCCTTAAAGAATGACAGCTAAAATGCGGGAGCAATACTTCTGCGTTTTCATCTTTCAATAACTGCTCGTCGTTGCAGTCACGGATAATGCGGCGGATTGCTTTGTTCAGGGTTGCCTGATGTTGCGGCTGACCAAAACGGTTGATGAAGATAAAATCGGTATATCCATCGACAGTCGCTTCGCAGTGAAGGTCGAGCAGTTCCTGCCTTTCCTTTTCCATTAAGAATGCTTCTTTGACGAAACCGAGCATAGGCACTTTTCTTCTTCCTGCCGGGGTTTTGGTCGTATTAACATTGAAGTAACAGCCACGCTTACTGCCCTCAGTACGGTGGTCATAGTAAACCAGCGTGTGGTTCACATCAATGATACCTTCTTCCAAATCAATATCGCACCATCTTAACCCTGTAACCTCTCCAACACGAAGTCCCGTACCAATCATAACCGCAAACACCGGATACCAATACTTTGATGTAGGAGAGTTTTTCAGATAGTCAAGAAACAACTCCTGCTCCGGCTTTGTTAAGGCTCTACGCTTCTCGGTCTGAAAACAATGGGACTGTTTCAACTCTTTAAGCACATTGTTTGACGGGTTATTCCTGATGTAGTCATCATCGACCGCCATATCCAAAATCTGATGGAGAACCGTATGAATATTATCAATGGTCGCTGGCTTTAGATGGCGTTCGTCTGCAAGGTAATTATAGAACCTCTTTATATCTGTTTTTCTCAGAGAAGATACAGTCTTTGAGCCTATCTGATGACGGACAAAGGTCTCATACATATACTTGTAGTTTTCAAAGGTGTTGTTTTTCAGTCCTCGCTTCAAATCCTTCCAAAGCTCATATATGTCATTGACCGTTGTGTAACGAGCTTCTGCCTTAATGCCATCGCTCTTGTCTTTTGCGATTTGTTCCTCTTTGTATCGCAGTTCATCAAGTGTCTTGGCATAGGGTTGTTCCACCCATATCTCTTTTCAAACAACTGAAAAGCGCTCTTTGCAATAATCATCGGAGACTGTGTAGGAAGTGCAATCTTCGTCTGCCATTGCCTTGTATTGAGTGTGTTGTCTCTAATATGTATTGCGACACCTTCTGCACTTAGTCCGTGAACACGGAGCTTGTGTCCGATGTCTTGGGTTAATTCGAGAAACACGGGCCACACCTGCTCCGGTTTCTCTAAGTCTGCTACTGTTGTTATACCGTGTCCTACGCTTTTTATAGGGGAAACGAAGTCTTTCTTGGCAACAAGGGAAAGGTCGTTGCCGTTGGCATAGTTCCATAAAACTACTCCGTTCTTTCCTAATCTTCTGCGTAAGAAATCAGGGTCGGTATTCGCTAAATCCCCGATGGTACGAATACAATAGCTGTCAAGCACTCGCTGGGTTGCCCGTCCTACACCGAGCAGGTCAGCGGCAGGAAGTCCCCAAATCTTTTCTTTGAATGTGTCCTTTGGTATTACGGTTACTGCATCCGGTTTCTTCATATCCGAGCCGAGCTTCGCAAATATCTTATTAAAGGAAACACCCACAGAAATCGTCAAGCCGAGTTCAAACTTCATCGTTTCACGAATTTCATTTGCCACCTTTTCCGGCGAACCGAAAAGGCTCTCTGTCCCGCTAATATCCAGCCAACATTCGTCCATACCATACGATTCAACTTGGTCGGTATATCGCTCATAAACGCTTCTCGCAAGCTTTGAGTATTTGATATACTCCTCATAATGGGGCGGTACTACAACCAAGTCCTTGCACTTCTGTTTAGCCTGCCATACTGCGTCCCCGGTTTTCACATCAAAAGCCTTTGCTTTGTAGTTCTTAGCAAGCACGATACCGTGTCGTTCCTCAACAGAGCCGCAGACAGCAATCGGATATTTCTTTAATGCGGGGTCGAGCATACATTCGACGCTGGCATAGAAGTTGTTCATATCACAATGAAGTATGCTTCGTAACATTTTTTGAACCCCCCTTGACATTTTGGGAAGTTTAGTGTAAACTATGAGTAGTTCAACTTCCTGTTTCTTATTATACGCAGTTTAAGTGTACTTGTCAAGAGTAAATGAGAAGTTAAACTGTAAATATTCTTTTAAGGAGTGAAATCAAAGATGACATTCGGTGAAAAAGTCAAAGCTGAGAGGACTAAACTCGGTCTTAATCAGGATGAATTGGCTGAAAAAATAGGCGTAACCCGACGTGTAATTTGTTCTTATGAAAATGATAAATCCCGTCCGAGAGGAACGGAAAGATACAAGAAGCTGGCAGAAGCATTAAATGTAAATGTGAATTATCTGCTGTCTGAGGATGACGCTTTCATCGCCGATGTAGAGGATAAATACGGACGCAGAGGGGCAAGACAGGCTCAGGAGTTGCTTGCAGAAGTTACCGGTCTGTTTGCCGGCGGCGAAATGGCTGACGAGGATATGCGTGAAATGGTTGACGCTATTCAGGAAGCATATCTTATTGCAAAGAAGAACAATAAAAAATACACCCCGAAGAAATACCGCAAAGACGAGTAATCCTCAAAGTAAACTAAGTCCAATATATGGGACACATAATAGTTTATAATTTATTATAGGGTAAATATCCGATATACTATAATATGGGAGGTGAGCCGGATTGGGGTATTACACTACGGCTGAGATTGTGAAAATCGTCAACAAGCTCATTGACCGCTGCGGCACTCGTGACCCATATAAGGTCGCAAAAGAGCTTGGTATCAATATCATCTACCGGAATTTTGACAAGCAGCGTGGAGCATACAAGGTTATTCTGAAGAACCGCTTTGTTTTTCTTAAAAACGGTATGCACCCGGTCGTGGAACAGATAGTGCTATGGCACGAAATCGGACACGATGTTCTCCACAGGAAAGAAGCGGTTGCTGTCGGCGGGTTCAAAGAGTTCAATATCTTTGAAATGCGGGAGAACCGTATGGAGTATGAAGCAAACATCTTTGCTTCTCAGGCTTCGCTTCCGGACGACACTATTTTGGAATACATTGAAAACGGCTATGACATTCAGCAGATTGCACGTGCAATGAGTTCCGACATAAACCTGATTGCTCTGAAAGTAGATACGCTGATTGCACAAGGCTATCAACTTCGCAAACAGGAACACCAAAACGATTTTCTTAAATACAGTAAAAAAATATAGACCGTCAAGTCTCGAATGAGATCTGACGGTCTAATTTTTATCAGTTCTTATTATATCCGAATTGTCTTGTGCAAAGAGTATCTTTCCACCACTTTTCACGACCTAATATATAGTTGTCATCCATTCGTGCATTATAGTTTTCTAAAACCGAATACTGGAAATTTTCTTTGACATAGTCAAATCCCTTAGTGTCAACTAAATGTTTCAACTCGATATTCCCACCGTGTCCATTGTCTATATAGTTAGTCCACCTTTGAAGCAACATTCCATACTGAGCAGTTGCCGAACCAACATACATTTTTCCGTTGCTGGTATCAGTTATAAGATAAACTGCTTTTTGATTTCTCAAAGCATCAAGCCAACCGCTGCGTTTATTCCGAATAATCGTTTCCAGTTGTGAAAAACTCAATCTTATGTTCTCATAACCCGGAAATTCGTCACCATCATAAGCAGTAGAAAGAATTTCTATTACTTCCAGTTCCTCCATCATTGACTCATAAGTTCTTCCCATACCACGCTTCGTATTGTGATACTTCAAAACTAATCTGCCATAATACTTTCGATATTCTTCAATTTCCTCAGCTTCAAACCCGACATCATCTACGACATCTATCTCTTTTGTAATTCTCTTAATTGTTGTCAGCAACCATTTATCATCATAGAGGTAAAGCAGACAAATCGCAATCTGTCCCGTATGGAAATATCTTCTTTGATTGTGCCACAAAAACCACTCAATGTTTATTTTATCAGGGTCTCTTTTGTATTCCTCTAAAGGGTCTGTATTTCCATTAAAAACATTCAACTTGAGTCTGGTTTTGCCAATATCGCAATCCGGTATCTTAAGCAAGTCATTTATCAGAATTCTATCCATTACATATCTCCTTATTCGTGCAGGAAAACCTTAATATAAATCTTGACCCAAGAGCCTTTCTTTTCCTTTGAGGTAATCTTACCGAAAAGAAGCTTCCCGGCGTCCATCAGGCGAGCAAATATTACATTATCCTGCTTCGGCACATAACCGATTTTAACTCCGTCAACAGTCTTAATGACAATTGCTTGCTTATCATATCGGTTATCGGGTTCTCTGAAAAATTCAAGTCTGTCATCGTTATTCAGATGTGGCTCTAATTCTTCGATACCTTCGATATGGGTTGTTCCGGCTACATAGGTATCAAAAAGAAATATGTCTTTTTCAAAGGGTTTTGGTATGGAAATCTCTCCGCCTTTGCCGTGTAACAGCCCTACAAGTCCGCTACCGCCGGATTTAACCAAATCGCCCATAATTTCACCTCAACATTTCTTCGATTTTCGCATTATAAATGGAGATAAGCTCGTTATACTGTTCAAGAATACTTTCAAGTTCTTGCTTTTTCTGCTCGGTTTTCTCTGTATCATCAAGAATATCCTTCATCGTGTACGGATATTCTGATTTGATATTATCAATACTCTCTTTTATAGATTTCAGCAATCCCTGTAAACGCTCTCGTTCTTCGACAAGCTGTGTCATAGCGTCCTTATATTTTTCAGGCAACGGATTGTTTCCAACCATTTCGCAGATAATCCTCAATGTCCCCAAATCACCGTTTTTATAAGCTGAAACCGCATTATCAAATAATTGAACCTGTGCTTCGGAAACATCAGGGTTAATATCAGGGTGTAATGCCTTTACTATTTTACGATAGAGCTTCTTGAGTTCCTTGTTATCTTCGTCTGACAGAATTTCCGCCTTGCTTCGTTTAAGGGCGTCATTCATCTTATCAATCTGCTCATTGAGTTGTTTTTGATACTCGGCAAATTCATTATCGAGAGTTTCCTCAATGGCAGAAATAATGACCTTTTCCTGTCTGTTTTTCTTTGCCTGAATCAATTCAATTTTTCTTTTCAGTCGCAGAGCGGCACATTGAGCTTCATACGCCTTATACTCAATACTGCCGAGTTTCAGCATATATTCTGTCTCAATATTCTTACAGATAACGAATTGAAGCTCGTCACGCTCCAGCAAAAGCATTGACAGCTCTGTACGCATTTTTTCTACTTCGCTTTTCAGCTTTTCAAAATCCGGGAATACAATAACATTACTCGGTGAAGATACTTCTGCCGTCGTCTCGGCGTTTTCTTCTTCATCGTCCCTAAATATCATATACTCTGCGGCACGACCGGCAAGTCTTTTTCTGATTTCTTTTTCGTCCATTCAATCGCACCTCACTTTTCAGAACATAATTCTTTCTTCAGTTCCTTTGATAAAATGAAGGAATTATCTGGCATTATTCAGACTATTCATAGCCTCACTTATCATTTTGTAATACTGTTCTTTTACATTTTTTGGACCGAGTATTTTAACCTTTCCATCAAAACCAAATACCCATCCAAAGAATGTTGGACTTACTGATACTTCCGTTATCAATCGGAAAGAAGTCATATCATAAGCAAGTGTTTTTACATTTTCACCAAAACGGTCTATCATTGTTTTCATTAAGCTATTATCACATTGAAGGTCAACTTCAACCTCATCCCCGGAAAACATAAAGAACACTTCTTTTGTAAAATTTTCAAGGTCAAAATCTTTCGGCACAGGAATTGCATTTTCGGACAATATAGTTGGCGCAACGGCAATACGGTCAACTCTAAAATTGATAACTTTACCTTTCTTTTCAGAATAACCAATCACATAATAGTAATCGCCACTCCAAATCAATTTATAAGGACTAAGTTTGTAAATTTCCCCTTTATTTTTCAAAACCTTTTTCTTAAGCCCGGAATAATCATAATATTGGAATGAAATCTGCTTTCCTTCGTTAATTGCATCGTTGATGGTATCTACTATGTAATAAATCTGCTCATTGTCTGGCTTAATTCTATCTACAACATAATTGTTTCGTCTAAGTTTGGACACTTGTCCCTGACTTGTCAGAGTGTGGATTTTTCTTATCAAACTTTCACTTTTCTTCGCCGTGATAAATCGTGACGACTCAACGGCATCAATAAGCAATTTTAATTCCGGCAACTCAAATTTTCTACTACCAATAAAATATTTGCATTGGGTAGAATGAACTGTTACAATGTCAACTCCATACTCCTGCAAAGCAACAATGTCTTTTGTAAGAGTAGTTCTATGAGCCGAAATACCATATTCGTCTTGCAATTTATCAATGAGCTGTTTGGTCGTAAGAGGGTGTTCTTCATCAGTGTACTGTTCCAATATCCTCAACAAATATAAAATTCTTGGTTTTGTTTCCATAGTCTACCTCTTGAAAATATAATTTCCAATAGCAACCTTTCTAAACGGTTACTTGTTTGTTCAATTTTCCTTGGCTGTTATGATATAGCATCTTTTTTGCAAAAACACATCTCATTTTGTTCGCTTATATGTTTTGTAAATATATTTTTGTTCCCATATCTCATCGTGATATGACCCGTACTCTGAAATCTTGCAATCATTGTAAAGGTCATCGGCAATCTCCAAAATAACATCTTTCAATTCAAGATTATCTAAGTATTTTTTGGGGATACTTTTCAGCCCAAGGTATGCACCTAATATATTTCCAGTTACAGCGCCTGTAGAATCACTATCACCACTATGGTTAACAGAAGCGATAATTGCTTTATCAAAATCATCGGAGTATTTTAAGGAACAATAAATAGCAATCGCAAGCGTTTCTTCAGCAACCCAACCTTGCCCAAGTTCTCTGATTGCTTCCAAATCATCAATGTCCTCTTTTGATAATGCAATAGCTTTATCTATTAAATCAATTTGTTCCGATAAGTGTTTTCTGTTAGTAAATTGTCTACGAAGTGCTTCTTTCATATCTAACACAGCATCCAACAAAGAAATATCTTCATTATGAGAAAGCGACTGAACGATATGTACCAATCCGGCTGCTGGTATATAGCCTAATTCGTGACCGTGTGTTATAGCTGCTGTTTCAGCACCAATCATATCAATTTCATCAATGGTTCGCCTTTTGGTTTCAAAATACAAACCAATAGGTGCAACCCTCATAACGCCACCACAACCTTTACTTCGGTTTATTGGCTCGTCTATTGTTCCGTTTGCACCGTTTTCAATAGCGGTAAGACAAGTGTTTCCGGGCGCTCTGCGATTATATAATTCAGGAATATTGATTAACCAAGAGTAAGGGTATTCTTCATTTAAGGGATACTTTTCACACTGAGTACGAAGCCAATCCTTATAACAGAAGGCAATATAACTCGGATATGACCCCATTATTCCACGTGTCATTCCTCTTGTTGTACCAAGTAATAACCCATTAGCAGTAAACAAAGTCATTTGTGTATCGTCTGAAATCTCTGCAACTCCATTAACAAGGTCGTATTCAGTTATTCCATTTTCTCCATAACGACTAAAGATGGTTTCTTCATCAAGAAATTCAACAGCATATCCCAATGCATCTCCAGCAGCACCACCTATTAGGCAACCTCTAAATTTATCAATATCCTTCATTCAGCACACACCTTACTTTCTCTGCAATGCACCCTCCATAATCGGAAGGTCAGAAATATCTATACTGTTTATTTCACAGAAACGTTCCAAAAATTCCTGAGCAAGAGCTTCATCTTTTTTTCCTTTTTTAACAGATACAATATCTTTCAAAATGCTTGCTGCTTGTTCATCGGTTATGTATCTGTGCAATCCTTGACCCCAAGCTGCCTTTTCAGGAGCATTTTCATTATGATAGTAATTCCAAAACAACACCTTTTTTGCTTCATCTTTTGTAAGACTTAATTTGTATTTTGATGAGGTTGTTACATAACCCTCATCACGATTGTCGCCTTCATAGGCTTCATCAACAAGGAATACCCCAAATACAAATCTATCTTTTTCAGAATCGTGAGGTTCTCTTGTCGTAAGAATAGCTAAACTGTTTACCTGAACCTTATTCAACTTCATAGGTCTTTGATGATTTTCTTTTGTCAATGCAAATCCGGCAAACGCTGTCCAGTTTCTAAGCATTTGACTTTCATAGCAAACGAATCCATCTTCTTCTGAAATGCTATCCAATTCTTTTCTTGTAATAATTCCGTCATAATACTGCTTACAAGGAGAGTCATCATCACAGCACCAATTATGCTGAGCGACCTCAATGTTATAATCTATCATTTCATCACTACAAGCACATATATATCCGATTCCGTTTTCAGCCAAGCCACCATTACAATAGTTACACTTAAAAGCAATGTTTTCTTTCGGATATGTTTTCTGTCTTGTGCCAGATGGTTTAACAATCGTTTGAGTTTTTATTAAACGAGCTTGTTCTTCTTGCTTTTGTCTTTTGATTTCCGCTTCTTTTTCCTTTTTTATCGCCAATTCTTCAAGCACTATATTCTGTATATTTGAATTTTCGCATTGTAAGAACTTTTCAAAAGCTTCAGGAAACTGAAACTGCTTTGTTCCTACCGGAAATTCGATTTTAAGATATGTGTCTGTTTGTTCAATGACCTTGCCGACACCAAAACTCTTATGTTTTATATTAACACCTGATAATTCAACCATTCCGTTCACCTTATCTTTCGTTATCCGCATTTTTATAATATGGACTCAGATTTATAAACAACTTTTTCATATCATCCACATCTTCACAATTTTGGAATATGTATTCAAGCAGTTCTTCTTGTCGCGCTTGTCCCAAAGTTAAACGATACAAGGAAAGAATTTTAATAAGTCTTTCGTACGCCAATCCATCACGACTAAACGGATACATTGGTACAATACGCTCTATCTTTACCATATCTTCACGCTCAGTTAATCCCCAAAACGGAATTAAGTCAGAACCTTTTCCACCATTTTCCTCTTTGGCTGCAACATCGAACATTTCTTTCCAAACATTTTCCTTAAAATTAATATCTCCATATCGTTTCGAGATGTTCTGACGAATAGCCAAACACTCAAAGCGATTGATACGCCCTTCTCGCTGTTCTAAGTCAATCGGATTTGATGGCAGATTCCAATGCACAATTCTTCGGCAATAATTGTGGAAATCCAATCCTTCTTGCCCTATGGAAGTAGATGCTAAAACAAATGGTCTAAATGGAGAATTGAAAGAATTTCTAACGCTCTTTTTTCTGTCTGCGTCCTTTTCTTTTCCATCTCCTTTAGTAAAGGCAACTGCAAAGTGAGAACGAATAGCAGTTGGTTTTTCCTTTGTTCCATTTGCTCTTGCCTTAAACGCATTGAATGTATCAATAGTGTAAATTGTGGTTCTCACATCCATAGAACTTGCTATTGTATAGTGTAAGTTATCAACCAAATTATTGTCTGCGTCTAAACCGTTTGTAATTAAATGAGCATATTCATCAAACATAGCCTGAATGTTTCCCTGCTTGCAATAGGTAAGCAGATTTTCCCAATGTGCGTCCTCGCTTTTTTTACCACAAGCAAGCTCGACTGTGGCTGTAGACTCGGCTGTATTCATACGGTTTATAAAGATTTTTGCAATCTGACTTGGCAAATAACTTGGAAAAGTAGTTCCTCGTTTGCAGTAAGATTGATAGGTTCTGTTTATAGTTATTGCAGGAGAAGCTATTGCCATATCTGCAAGAACATCTAACAAATCATCAGGTTTTTTCCCAAGCGTACAAATCTTTCCGTAGTTTGTTTCCAAATACAACTCCCGTAATGTCTGAAGATGGGTTAAAAATCCCTTTTGTCGCTTGGATTTCTCTTCTTCTTCATCAAACGAAGCAAGAGCTTCACCACTATTCAGCCAAGTTGTAACATATCCCGCACCGTCCAATAACAGAGGTGCAAGATAATACCATCGTTTATCCTGCGTTCCCGATGTCGGAGCAGTATATTTATCTAATTTCTCAGCAATCTTGCTCTTTATATCTTTTTCTATTTCTTTTAAACTCGCACCTGCATTAAGATATTCAATAGGGTCATAACATCTTGTTAAAAACTGCGATGGATACATTAAGCAAAATAAAGTCATTGCATTTGGTGTTCCATTACTTACTGAAAAATTGAGTCTCGCTGATGGATAACGCCTTTCTCCGGTATAAAAGTAATGAGCTTCTTTTGCTTCATTGGATTTTGCTAATTTACCCACAGTTTTTCGTTCTGCTTCATAAGACAGCAATCCGGCTATCATTCGAGGAACCATCTCCCAAGACGAGAAGATAAGTGTCTTTGAAAAAGCAGGAACATTTTTGAAAACACCTTGTGGAGCATAATAAGGCTTTGAAGGAGGAACCCATAGTAACAATTCAGCATTATCCTTGAATGTATGAGCCATAACCCTATCAAGTCGTGCGTTGTTATTAGGAATTTTGTCATACTTATCAATGGTTCTTCTCTTTAGCCAAAAGCTATCTTTATTGATTTTATTTATTTCCTCAGGTCGCTCTTTGAAATATTTCTCCAAGTATCTTTTAAGTTGGTAATCTCGCATAAATGACATAAGATAAGGAGTCGATTTAATATAGTCTACCGGAACATTAAAAGAAGCTCCAACTTCTTCAAGAAGTTTCTGTGCCTGCAAATAGGATTTTATATCTTGTTCCATTACACTTAGTGGAACATTAACATCTTTATCATCAATAATATCTGCATTTTCCGTTGCAGAAACACGTTCCGTTCGGCATATATGCTGATACATAGCGTCTTCTGCTGCCTTTTTGGCTGCAAGGATGGTTGTATCCCCATCTGTCAATTCTTTTAAGTGGACAGAATAATTGCTCCACACCGACTTAAACTTGTTTTTTTCTTTTTCTGTAATGTTAAGAAAGTTCATAACATCAAAGAATTCGGAATAATGTTCGTCTACCTGTGCTTCATCAATTTCTTCAAGGGTAGAGTACATCTTATACGGTGTAGCAGACAGTAATAACATTCTAACTTTATCTGAATTAAAGAACTTATTTGCTAACATTCCTGTTTCAGATTCAGGGTCAGAATTAATCAAATACTTAAAACGCTGAAACTCGTCCATAATGACAAGGTCGGGTTCAAGTTTATCTAAACTGATTTTAGCAAAAAGGACTCTTAATTTTCCAATGACATAAGTGTTGTTCTGTTTTTTATAACCATACTTTTCAATATTTTTGCACATACCTATTATCAAGTCTAAGTATGTAACATTTTCTTCTACCGTTTCTCTTAGTTCCACAGACAATTTATCAAGCATATAAGACAGATACTTTCCTCCGGAAAGTTTGTCACATTCTACAACTTCTGTTTCATACCAAGATTTTGCCCAGCCATCCCAACCACTGCTTGCTCCATCTTTCATTGCAAACTCTAAGGCTTTTGTATATGGAGACAACTCCGGCAATCTTCTGAGGATTGCAAACATCAATGCACGTTCAGAATAAGTTCCTGCACCATTCGTCATTCTAAACGAAGTGTCCGGAGTAAGTGGAATCAGCTGAATATATCGACTTAATAAGTCTGAGTCATTCTCTTGTTTGAAAATATTAAGGTGCTGCATAGACAGTCGTGATGACCCAGTATGCTCGGTTCTTAATTCACTTGTTATTCTTAGTTTATTTAGATTCTGTTCTGCAATAGAAGCATTGGAACAGATATAAACAACCTTCACAAGATTATCTCCGGCTTCTTTTTGCATTTTTGCAAGTTTTGCTATTGTACCACGAGCAATCAACGTTTTCCCAAGTCCAACTTCATCGGAAACTAACACTCGCATTTGGCCAGCTCTATAAAGCTGATCAATGCGAGTTACGGTTGCTTTCTGGAAATCCTTTAACCCTGACATTACTGTGTTTTCTATTTTTTCAATCTGACTCATAACATTAATATCAGCCATTAAAGTTTCACCGCCTTTTTGAACACATTATATAATTCCTCGAACTGTTCAGGAATCACACCGTCTGTGGAAATAGCCTTTATCAAATAATCAATTTCCTTGAAACGGTCAGGTGCAGTCGCTGCTGTTTGAAGCATTTTCTCGTAAAGAGCCGGTGTCTGAATTGTTTTGTGAGTATTCTTTCCTCCCAAGATTTCTGCTTCATTTGCTGCTTCCAACGCACCCATCACATAATTGTCGCCAAGAAGAAATGCAATATAACGATAAAAACATTCTTTATCTTTCACAATATTGGAAACAACAGCCTTTTCTCTTTCTTCCGGCATTCCCTCCGTTGGAACTATGATTATTCTCTGCACAGTACTTTTTCCGTCACTAACGGCTATCTTGTAAAACTCAGAGAGTTGTGTTAATGCTAATGATTTGAATAGTATATTTTCACTTATTACTTCTGTTTTATTTGAGAGAAGCGGAGATATCGTAACCACATATTCACTGATTTCAAATTTTGCAAAATTGATGTTTATATCATAATTATCCCCATTACAAACCACTTTTGCCCATGGTTTCATTCTGTTGATTTCTTTAATATAGCTATCAAGAATATTTTGCTTTTCCTGTTCTTCATCAACAAGAAGGTTGTCTGTCATCTTTACTTCCTGAAAAGGATTTGACGGGTTATCTTCAGAACCATTAAAAAGTGATTCTGATAATTTCTTCATATTTAAATATCTATTCTTTGATTTGAGCATTATAGTGAATTCCACATTGCCTTTAATCGCATTATGAGAAGCATTAAGCGACCCCAAATACAAATACGTATCTGAGTATTTACGAACCATATATATTTTTGCGTGAATATCTTGTTTTTGACTCTGCTGCGCTTCTTCTGAAATAGTTGACTCCCCATCGACCACAGCATCTTTCATCGTGAATATTCTAAAATCTGCACAATCCGAAGGATTAAGTTTTCCGAGTGACATTGCCCTTGTAAAGAGCATATAATCCGTATGATTGATATACTTGTTTCTATCAATAAAATCTTTAATTACCGAGTTGGACAAGAAAGGGGACATTACCAATATCTCGTGAAAACTGTCCTCAAATAGTGGGGCAAAAGCTTTGTCCGCAGTTGTATGAAATCCACTATTGCCACTTTTAATGCCCGTTGGTAAAAACTCAAAGTCGTCAAATTCCTTTGAGTTTAGTTCAAAGTGAACATAAGGCAACTCTCGAATAATTGCTCTAATCTTTTTTAACTTTGCTTTTGCATTTTCATCAGAAGGTAACGTGCTTATGAGATATGACAGAAAATCACTTACAGGAGTTGTTTTAAGTGTCTTTCGACCATTCACTCTACCTTCCATTGAAATGGTTACATCCCAACTTCTGTCAAAAGTAAGGTTTCTGCTCAAAATGACAACTCGATATAATGGGGTCTTGTTTTCGTCAATATATCTTATAAGCCAAAATTTCGGATGGAATGACGGATATTTTGCAATTCCTTTTCTCTTAGCAGTGCTTATCTGAAATACAATTTTTTCCAGCAAAATATAAAGCGATGTTATGTTATTTGGTGTATGAATCTGACCACCCTCACAAAAGAGTGCAACTTTATCTCCGGTTGCTCGTAATCCCTCCAGCAAACAAATAGGATTCTTCATTAACTCACTATCAGTTTCTTCTGCAAGACCAAGAGCAATACAAGTACCTACAAGAGCATCTAAATCTAATGAATAGGTTGTGCCTATTGCAAAATCAAGTGTGTAACCGTCAGGTGGTGCAAGAACCTGACCGTAATCTAATCTGTCATTATTTGGATTAAGCATTGGTCTTGTCCTCACTTTCCATAATATCTCTGACTATTGTCCTTGCATTATAAAAACGATAATCCAGTTCTTTTCCACCTAACCACTCATCAATATTAAATTCGCCCGGATGTTTCGTTTTTGCCCTGTTAGTACCTTTTAACTGTACTTCTCGTGAAGTAATACACTTCTTCAATTCTTCCACATTTCCAGCAATCATATATTCTTGGCATTGCTTCAAAAACTTGCGAAGCAACGGATTATTTAACACATCAAGTGTTTGAAGAATATAGTCGATGTCTATGTTTGCTAATTCAGAAAACATTGGTTGCAATCGTTCTAATTCCTGATTTGCTTCTTCGTTTTTTCCATCCGATACCACTATGTTGTAAATGGTGCGTATTGCGTATATGAAATCAGAAAAGGCAAAAGCGAGCCAATATATTTCCTGAACATCATCCGGGAACTTTTCAATAATATTGCTGATGTCTTGAAAAGAGTTGCAATCAACAAATTCGGCAATGTTATTTTCGAGAACATAAGCAAGCATTGTCCCTTTACAAGATGAAATAATTTGCTCTTTCAAAAATGTTGCTTCTCCACTGCTCAACTTCATTGAAAAGTCTTCAAGCCAATTATCTCTATACAGCGGCATTTTCCAAAACTGCATACTAAATAAGATACCAGCATTTTTATCGTCACATTCGTTTTCTTCAGCGTTATCATTTCTGTTGCCGAGTTTTTTCAGTGTGGTTTTCCGTGCCTTCATAGCACAAGATACTCGTATATATTCGGATAAAGAAAGATTTCCCCCGATAAAAATCCCATATCGTTTAAGACCAGCCCAATAAATACTTGCCGGTGTTCGTTTTACCCAATTACCGGCTTGTAACGAATTTTTGCCGATAAGTCCGCTTTCATTCCGGTTTTGGCGGTACAAAATTTCCGCACAATTTCGCTCAATCGAATCCAAAGTTTTAAGTATTTTATTGGGATTTATTTCGTTACTTTTTTCTAATTGCTTCAAAGCGTATGGAACAGCAAAGAAATATTTTGCTCTTGTTTGGATTGTAGAGGTACCGGGAAAGAAAAGGTTGGAAAAACCATCTCTAACAGCAGCAATGCCCAGTTCATCTAAAGTCCCGCTCTCAGAAAGCAGGTCTAAAACGCTCAACACTTTGCTTCGTTCTGATTTTGAAAAGTCAATCCAACCTAATTCCATTTTCTTATCTCCTAAATCTATGAATCACTTTGCATATTTTTTGAAATTCTCAGCCTGTTCAAGAACTTCCTTGTAAACATCATCAATCGTTACTGGAGGATAATCAAACTCATCAAGCAAGAGAATAAGGTCAACTTGCAAATTTGCTTTTATATCTTCACGGGTAGACCAATCAGTATATCGTGATTTGTCATCAACGATAGTTTTAATTCTCTTTGAAAGCTCAATCATCTTATCGTCAGGGTACTCGAACTCATATTTCTTGGATACCGCTTTCAAAATATCATAGAAAGCTTTCTCCTCGTAGTCGATTCCCATTTTCTTAAATGAGTTTTTCTCTGCTTTGAGTTCTGAAAGTAATTGTGCAAGCTGTTCAGCAACATCATCAAGAACCTCGTTTGCATATGCTTCATCACGACGACGGTTGTTATATTCATCCACAACCCTTTTCAATCTGTCAGCAAACTCAACACCCATAATCTTGTTGACTTTCTTAAATTCATCAATTGCTTGTGAGAGAAGCCTTTGTAAGATTTTGATTTTTGTGTTCGGCAACTGAATGGCATTTATCTTGTCCATATATTCATCGCTAAAAATATCGACAGAGATGTGCTTTCCAGTTTCAAACAGTTCCTCTATACCGTCAGACTGAATAGCCCCCTCGAGCATTTGACGAACACGAGCGTTCATCTGTTCAATATCAGGAGCATCACCCTTTGTAAGTTTGAAAAGGATGGAACGTACAGCACAGTAAAAATGGATATAATCTTTATCTTTATCGGAAAACTTCTCACTCGAACTGCAAAGATTAAACGCTTGCTTCATTCTCTTGACAGCAGCCATAAATCTTCTTTCTAATTCTTCTGAAAGCTGAACATACTCAACAGCACGATTTAAGCAAGCGAGTTGCCCCGTAGGAGATCCGTTGAAGAAATCAGCGCTGTTAAAGTTATGGAACATCTGACCAAGAACTTCTAATTGGTCTTTAACAATGGTAATAGATTGTTCCACGCCCTCAAATTCTTCACTTTCAAAGTTGGTGTATTTTTTGAGAGCCATATTCATATTCTTTTTAATACCGATGTAATCAACAATCAAACCTTTGTCCTTGCCCTCACATACACGATTAACACGAGAAATCGTTTGAATAAGTGTATGCTGCTGAATAGGCTTGTCGATATAAATTGTGTCAAGCTCAGGAACATCAAATCCGGTCAGCCACATATCAACAACAATGGCAATCTTGAAATTGGACTTAGGATTTTTGAACTGACGGTCAAATTCCTTACGGTCATCTTTTGACCCAAGCATTTCAAATAGTTCCGGTTCATCATCTTTATTGCGTGTCATAACCAACTTGATTTTTTCCATTGGTTTCAACACTTTCTTGTCTTTATCGTTTAGAATAACACCGTCATCACAGATTTTCTTTTCTGTCCATTCAGGTCTGAGTTCTTTAATAATCTTGTATAGGTCATAAGCTATGTAACGGTTGGAGCATACGAACATTGCCTTGCCTGCAACCGTAGCACCCTCGGCGACACGATTTTCGTAGTGTTTTATAAAATCTTCCGCCACAGCACGGAGTCTGTCAGGGTCGCCAATAATGATTTCCATATTAGCAACTGCCTTTTGACTTTCTTCAATCTGATGTTCGTTTGCACCTTCACGCTCACATTGAGCATAATATTCTTCTATTTGTTTTACTTTTTCTTGGTCAAGCATAACCTTAGCAGCACGACCATCATAAACGAGATTTACAGTAATTCCGTCACGCACCGCTTCTGTCATTGTGTATGCGTCTACAACCCCACCAAAAACCTCAATCGTTCCGTCAACCGGAGTACCAGTAAATCCTACATAAGTAGCATTAGGAAGTGAGTCATGCAGATATTTTGCAAAACCGTAGGTTCTCTCAACACCTGACTCTGTGATTTTTACCTTTTGGTCAAGATTGATTTGACTCCTGTGTGCTTCATCAGAAATACAAATTACATTTGTTCTGTCTGTAAGGAGCTGTAAATCCTCTGTGAACTTCTGAATAGTTGTAAGATATACACCACCGCTTGTTCTGCCCTGAAGCTCCTGACGAAGTTTTTCACGGGAGTCAATGCTGACAACTGTTTCATCGCCAATGTATTTTTTAGAGCCGACAAACTGCTTAGAAAGTTGGTCGTCAAGGTCAGTTCTATCTGTAATTATCAAAATGGTAGGGGAAGAAAAGTATGTGCTTTTCATCAACATACGAGTAAGGAACAGCATAGTATAGCTCTTTCCACATCCGGTTGCACCAAAGTATGTACCACCTTTACCGTCTCCTTCAGGACGAAGATGAGCCTTGATATTCTCATACAGTTTGCTTGCTGCAAAGAATTGTGGATAACGACATACTATCTTAAGGTCTTTGTCTGAGTTATCAGGGAAGTAGATGAAGTCTTTGATAACTTCAAGTAAACGGTCTTTTCTGAAAAGTCCCTTAATCATTGTTACAAGGGAGTTGATACCGTCCAATTCTTTATCGTCAGCATTGATTTTTCTCCACGCATAGAAGAAATCATATGGGCTAAAAAGAGAACCATACTTATTGTTTGCTCCATCGCTGATAACAATGAAAGCATTGTACTTGAAAAGCTCAGGAATATCTCTGCGGTAACGAATTGTAAGCTGCTTATATGCGTCCATAATCGTTGTGTTTTCTTTTACAGCACTCTTAAATTCAAGCACAACAACCGGAATGCCATTTACGAACACAATGCCATCAGGAATACGCAACTGATTGTTTATGCCTTCAATTTCAAACTGATTAACCACCTTGAAAGTATTGTTTTCGGGAGCGTCGAAGTCAATAAGTTCAATATAGAGGTCTTTCTGAGTTCTGTCCTCACGGTTAAGAATAAAGCCATCGCAGAGCAACTTGAATACAGCTTTGTTGGCTTCATAAATCGTACCGGAAATATTACGCAGCATTAGAATGACACTATCCACCTCACTCGGTGTTATGCCGTCTTTCGCATAGCGATTATAGAGATATTGCTTCAGGTCGTCCGTAAGCAGAACCTCTGTCCTTTCTCTGTGAATTTGGTCGCCACTCAAATAGGTGTACCCCTCATCTTTGAATAGTTCCATTATCGACATTTCTAATGCGTGTTCGTTAAAGTTTGTCATTGTGTTCGCTCCTTTATTCGTATTACTTCTTGGTGAAATGCTTTATTCCCGGCACAAGCGAAGCAACAGTTAGTCCTAAAGCACCAACTGTGCCTAAAATCTCACGTTTTGTCTTTGCACGTTGTCTACGACAGTTTTCACAATACTTGTGTTTGCTTTTACTTCTTAGAGGGTCGCCACATTTTTTACATACTTTTGTAACCGACTTATCCTCAACAATTACATCCTGTTCTTTTTTATTTCCCATCTTCGCTGTCCTCCGTTATCATCAAAACATTTTGTCCGGTCAATGCTCTGCTTGCATCGAAAGAAGTTATTCTTTCTGATATTTTCATAAACTCGTCTACGACAGTTAATTTCTTCTGTGGAGTATTCTCATTAAGCAGCAACAGCGTATCTCTATTATCAAGTTTATTGCTTGTTATGAACTCTTTGAATTGCAGTAAACTTTCCTTGCTTGATTCGTATTCGCCCAACAAGGCATATCCCTCACATTCAGCCTGAACAGTATTCGTGATTGATACTAATGCCTGAAATGCGTCGGATACTTTCTGAGGAATATCTTTACCTTTCTTTCCCTCCAAGAATAACTGCAAATCTGTCTTATCTGTATGTTCTTCAATGTACTGAAGGTTCTCTGTGAAGTTCCTCATTAAAACTCGTTTTGCTTCTGTTGCCGAAGACACAGCGTTTAATATAGCTATCTCCCTCAGTTTTGTGTCCTGAATTTTAGCAGCCAATAGCAGTTTGTCCCTTGAACTTTCTGCCAAAGCAATTCGGTCATTCTGAAGTTCTATATGTAATCCTCTAATAGCATCGCCCACATACTCGATTTCATCAAGTATCTGCGCCATTGCTGCGTGTGTCGTAAGATTGTTCAAAGTGTTTGTTAATTCCGGTGTGAGAGTCATTTCTTCAAGACGAACTTGTTTAACAATACCCTCTGTATCTCTAATAGTCGGAAGTATTTCTCCCTGCTTATCAATCGTAAAGCGATAAACTCCTTTGTCTATCAACTTCTTAATGTATGAGTCCATTTTGGCTACAAGAATTTCATCTTTCTTTGCCATACCTTTTATCACTTGTGCGATTGCCGGCATTTTTAGCTGAATAGTCTGCCAGTTGCCAAAGTATTGAACAAGGTTTCTGTTGTCTTCAATAGCCATAACACTAAGCTGACCTCTATTCGGATTCCATTCTTCGACATCGTAATTAAACACAGGAACAACTTCATAGGTGTCTTGTACGCTTATTGGGAGAGAATGGTCTGCACTCATATATCCACAATGAGGACAAGTTAAAGCTTTATCTGATATTTTTGTCCCACATTCTGGGCAAAGAAATAAACTCATTTTCTCAACCTCTCTTTCGTTATGGTTATTATATATAAAATCTATTTTTTCAGGTCGCTTCCAATGCGACTATCTGCTAAATGATAATTTAGCGGCTTGATAACTGAGCCAAAGCTGTGGCTTGCAGTTCTTCAAGTAGAGCAATTTCCTTTGTGTTTAAGGTCATTTGCTCAACTATTGCAGCAAGATTCAGTTTTTCAATAAACTCAGACGGAGGAACAACAATTTTTATGTTATCAATGAAGTTCTTACTGAGGTTATCTTGGGCTCCACCATTAGAAAGTCTGCTTATTGCCGCTTGGCTCTGAATTAGTGAGAAGTACAAGTATGCCGCATCAGCTTTCGAATTGCAAATCATACCACAAATAGCTTGGTTGGTCGTTGCTTCAATTGCGAGATAACCAACTTCGCCAGCGGTTACGCCATACATTGCCATTAAAACTGTGTCCTTTGGAAGCAGCTTTGTGGAACTCTCACTCAACCCTAATGGAGTGATGTATTCTTCCGTTTGAAGCGTAATATTATTATGGACTTCGCCTGATTTTACCCAAGAAATAGTTCCGTTCTCCCAATATTCGTTGTTGGTGCGAGATGGAGTAGAGCCGGATTTTGTTTCTCTACAAAATTCAGATACGGTTTGAATTTCAAAATCATCAGGCAAAGTCAGTCTATCCATTTCTGCCTCGGTCAGATTTATCAATGCACCTCTGCCGACATTCTTTTGGATAGAAGCTGTGCCAACCGCCACTAAATTATCATTTATCTTCTGTTTCAGAGCAATCCTGTCTGTGATGGTTTTATAGGCTTTAACGATATTCTTTTGCTCGCTAATATTAGGAACAGGAAGTTCTACCATACAAAGTTCGTTCCAATCAAATATCTCCCTTACGCTGCCGTGTGACTTATACCTTGCATATCTATCAAACTCAGGTCTGCTGAACCAAAGCATAAGATATTCGGGGTCAAGTTCTTCTTTATTTGATACTTCAAAAACGGTATATGAACTTGAAATAATACAGTCATCACCATCTAAATAAGCGATGGATACTTTTTCGCCATTTCGTGAAGTAACGGGGCCGTATGCAAATTGTCCCGTTCTGACTATCTTATAACTTGATAAATCTGTACCTACGATGTTAGCAATTGACGGGATAAATTTCTTGCCAATACTTACACCAAGTAGATTTGTAACAGATAACTCCCTATTTCGTTCATCTACAAGACGAATGTAATTTCCTAATACCTTGTAATCAGTTCTCATTCTAACCACCTCAGCCAATGTATTTTCTGTGTGCTATTTTAACATTACTCTGTTTTACCATTGCATATTGCAAGGTCGTATCTATTCTTCTATGCCCTAAGAGTTGCTGAAGCTGCTCTATGGGCATTCCTTTGTCTATTGCCATCGTTGCAAGGGTTCGCCTGAATTTATGAGGGTGAACTTTATTTAATCCCAAGCGTTTCCCAAGCTGTCTAAGTCTTACTTCAATTCCTCCGATATTCATTCGATTGTACGGAGATTGAAGTGATACAAAGAGTGCCGGGTTGTCGTCTTTTCGGCTGTGCAGATAGTTCTGTAAATGGATTTTCGTCCTTGCGTCAAAGTAAACTATTCTTTCTTTATCGCCCTTACCGAACACGACACATTCTCTTTCGTTGAAATCTATATCTTCACGGTTCAGCAGCACCATTTCTCCGACACGCATACCCGTTGAAGCAAGCATATCTATCATTGCCAAGTCTCTTAGTTCTGTACAACTGTCACGCATAAGTTCAAGTGCTTCATCAGAATAAGTTTCTTTTATGTTTGTTCCGGTTTTAACCTTATGTATGCGTCTAACCGGACTTTTCAGTATATAGTCCTCGTCTTCAAGCCAAGAGAAGAAACTTGATAGTATCCTTCTGATATTGTCTATTGTAACCTTGCTTGAATTCTTTTTAGCCTGATATTCCGTGAGGTAACAGCGAATATCATCAGTCACAATATACTTAATTTCTTTCCCAATACCATCGAGCATTGAATGTATTGTTGCTTCGTAGTATTTTAAGGTTTTCTCAGAGCAGCCTTCAATCTTCTTCGCAGAGAGGAAGGACTCAACTAGGTTCTGCTCTGAGACTACCTCGTCATTTTTATTTTTTGTTACCTCATAGTCGAATAGTGTGTGTTCCAACACTTCTTGTAGTTTTTCTGATTGTGCATTGTTCAGGTAAGGCAACATAGCCTGAACAACATCTGTGATTAAATTCTGTTTCATTGTCTTTCTCCTTTAATTATTTAAGAGAACGACAATCAACGGCAGTTCCTTTTGTTTAACTCCTGCCGTTGGTAGGAGTTATTTATCTCAACGGTAAATGATAATTTAGAAGCAACAGCACAAGCGGTTCTTCAGGATAAAATCGTTTCTAATGGCATTGAAACAACCGTAGATAGCCTGATTGACTTGTTCGACAGTATGCGTAGACCAATGTCGAGCTTAGACCGTAGCGGAATGGAACGTATTTATCCTTACTTTGGTGCAGCATCGCTTATGGACTATGTTGATGACTACATCTTTGATGGCATTTACGGCTTACTTGGCGAAGATGGAACGGTTATGGATGATAATGGTTATCCAACTATGCAATATGTTTGGGGAAAGTTTTGGGTAAACAATCACGCTCATATCTTTCAAGGGAAAAACGGGTATTCAACGGAAATGGTTTACCTTATTTTGAAGAAAACCGTTGTACGAAACGCCGTAACCGGAGCAGTTCAGTTAAAAATCAATCAGGAAAATCTCAGAAAACTCCCTGTCATTGTTCCTTGCGATGACGATTTAACAGAACTTAACGCATTGATTGGCAAAGTTTTCTTAACTATTCGTGAAAACCGAACAGAGATTGAACAGCTTGCAAACCTCAAAGATATATTGCTTGCAAAAATGATGACATCAAGCCGCTAAATTATCATTTATCTGCTTCTTGAGAGCAATTCTATCGGTAATGGATTGATAACTTTTAACTATCTCAATTTGCTTATCTATTGGGGGCACGGGGATTTCCATTCGACATAAATCGTCCCAAGTGATGCCGCCACGAACGCTTCCGTCTGTATGTAACCAACAAATTCTGTCAAATTCAGGTCTGCGAAACCACATCATCAAGAACTCAGCATTGAGTACTGTTGCATCTTTTATCTCAAACATAAAGTATGCGGGAGAAACAATAGCTGGCTGGTCGTCAGTATATAATGCAACAGGGAGTCGTTCATCACGACCTACGTGCATAGGATTACACGCAAACTTGCCTTTTGTTATCAATTTATATTTGCTTAAATCCGTGCCGATAACATTCGCCACCGACGGCATAAAGAATTTGTCTATGTTGATTCCTAAGACTTTATCCGTAATGCTATCTTTATTGCGAGTATCAATCAGTCGGATATGATTTCCCAAAACATCATAATTCGATTTCATAACCCAGCTCCTTAAATACAGAAAGCAAATCAGCCTTTGATTTTTCTTCAGCAACAAGCAGTTCCTTGAGTTCACTCTGTAAAGTTTTCATTTTCGTGTCGAAATCAATGTTTTCATCACGGTTGACGAACTCAATATATCTGCTCGGAACAAGAGTGAATCCCTTTTCCTTAACTTCTTCAAAAGAAGCAGAATAGCAAAACTCCGGTACATTCTGATAAGTTTCTTCATATCCTTCTTGTTGCCAAGCGTGATATACAGTCGTGACTTTTGCTCTATCTTCCTCTGTAAGTTCAATATACTTCTTTTCATAAGGACTGCCCATTTGACGCAAATCCATAAAGAGGATTTCCTTTTCACGATTGCGATAGCGTTTAAGCTGACCGTTCTGTTCCACAACACGAGCTTTTTTGTTCTTGTTCAAAATCCAAAGAGTAACGCTTATGTCAGTCGTATAGAAAAGGTTTCTCGGAAGTATGATGATTGCTTCAACGAGATTATTCTCAATGAGCTGTTGTCTGATTTTCAACTCTGTCCCGTCATCAGACAAAGCACCATTTGCAAGCAGAAAACCTGCTACTCCGTTCTGTGACAGCTTTGACACTATGTTCAAAATCCAACCGTAGTTTGCATTACTTGTAGGAGGTACTTCATATCCATTCCAACGAGGGTCGTCAATGAGTTCATCATTTCCTCGCCATTCTTTCTGATTGAAAGGAGGATTTGCCATAATATAATCGGCTTTAAGGTCTTTGTGCTGGTCATTTGTAAATGTATTTGCAGCCATCTCTCCGAGATTTGCAGCAATGCCACGGATAGCCAAATTCATTTTTGCAAGTTTGAATGTGGTATTAGTGTACTCCTGCCCATAAATAGAAATCTTTTTCTTGTTTCCGCTATGAGCTTCCACGAACTTGATAGACTGAACAAACATACCTCCCGAACCGCAACAAGGGTCATAAAGGATACCGTCATACGGCTCAAGCATTTCGGCAATTAGGTTTACGATACATTTCGGAGTGTAGAACTCGCCCTTACCTTTACCTTCCGCAAGTGCAAATTTGCTAAGGAAATATTCATATACACGACCTATGATGTCGTTCTCTTTATCGTCTGTGTTTATGCGGTTGATTTCATCAAGCAAAGAAGCGAGCTTTGCTGTGTCTATATGAAGACGAGAATAATAGTTATCGGGCAATGCACCTTTAAGAGCCGGATTATTTTTCTCAATAGTGTAAAGTGCTGTGTCTATTTTCAACGCAATATCATCTTGCTTTGCGTTTTCCATAATATAAGACCAGCGGCTTTCTTCGGGAAGATAGAAAACATTTTCCTGAGCATAAAATGGTTTCATATCTGCGTACTTCTCGCCGTGCGTCGTAATAATTTTTGTTCGACATTCCTCAAATTTATCACTTGCAAATTTCAGGAAAAATAAGCTCAATACCACGTGCTTATATTCAGCAGGCTCAACAGAACCTCTTAGCTTATCAGCACTTTTCCACAGAGCTTCTTCCATTGATATTTCTTTCTTTGGTTTAGCAGCCTTTGCCATTACGGTTACCTCCATTTATTTGAACTATCTTACTAATCATCTAAAATAACTTCACATATGTCACCAATATCACAATGAAACACCTTACATATACGCATAAGTACTTCAAGCGATACCGGTTCATTCTTATTTATCTTGGTGGCTGTTGTTCCACTAATCTCGGCAGCTCTCATCAAATCATTTCGTTTCATTTGATTTTCAATCATAAGCTTTTGAAGTTTCATATAACTCACTTGCATACGCAATTTCTCCTTTTCTAAAGCATAAAACTCATAGTGATACAGGTTTTCATTACACATTATACTACAAAATATTAGCTTTTTCAACTTGACAACAACAAAAAACACTCAATTTCTATATAGGTGTCGCTTTTTTATAACACCTATCTGCGGTAACCTATCATTACTAATGGTTGGTTTTGATAAAAATAAAAAGTGAGGTGCGATTGCACCTCAACTACATAGCTTATTCTCTTGAACCATCAGGGAGATAGAAGCAATTACCCTTTCGACCGGCGGTTCTTTTCCGTCCGGGGCAATTTGTTTCCAAAACGCCTGTGCCGTAGGGTCTGTGCTTTTCATCGCCGCCCTAATACTTCATCGAAGAATCCAAGGCGTGTACAGTCAATAGGCTCATCCGGATATTTGATTTCGTGTTCATCGCCCAAAGGAACGGTAAACTTAAAATCTCCCTCCTGGTAGAGCAAGCCTATGAAATCCAAACGTTCAAAGTCGTTATCCTCAACGGTAACGTGAACGATTGCGATTGTTGTTGGCTCCTCGCTCTCGCTGTAAATGCCCACTTCGGTAATCTGCATGTTTCTGAGCTCGTTAATGCGACCGTTGGCATACTCCTCATCAAAATACACACCCTTATAGGTTGCTGTAAAAAGACCGTCGTTGATGCCGTAGTTGCTTTCGTCCCAGTTCAAAGAAACAGTTTCTCCGCTTTGCAGTTTGACTTCAATATAGTCAATGACTAAATCGGTCATTTCTGTTTTTGCGGTAACATAAAGTCGCATATCACCACCTACTTTCCAACAGGAACGTCATCCGGAATGGCAGCCTGCTCAGCTTCTTCTAACTCATCATAATACTGAACCTGCACCTTCATAAAGTCATTCTTTAGCACAGCCATCTCAGTTTGACATCCGGAGCTGATTAAGAACTCATTATATGCTCGAAGGGAAGAGAGATGGTTGTTTACCGATTTCGGGTTGTATCCCTTAATGGTTCTCATATAAGAGATATAGTCGAGCACATTTGCCCGGTATAGTGTGAGTGGTATTGTGCCGAAGCTGTCCTCACACCATCGATTAAATATACGCACCTTATCGCAGTAGTTCTTCGCGGTGTTTTCGGATTTACCAATACTGCGCAGGTATTCATAGAACTCATTCATAATAATATCGCCTCCTACTTGTATTACACGAATAGGAGGCGGCAGATACAACAAAAAATATTATGTTTAACTGAGTTCTGTGGAAAACGTTGTTAATTATGTTTAACTCCGAGCCCGTTCAAAAGCAATTGATATCGTGGCTTAAACATAATTAGCATTATATTTAACCCAGGCTGAGACCGCAAATCAGAGTGAACCAAATAGTGAATTCACGAAAAGGACTTGATATTATTCCTCTAAATGAATATAATATTTATTAGTGATCAATGAAAGGAGTATTTGCAGTGGATTACATCTCAACAATCGAAGCCGGCGAAAAATGGAATCTGTCACATCGGCGTGTTGCGATCCTTTGCTCCGAGGGACGAATCCCCGGTGTCAAGAAGGTCGGTAACACATGGCTCATTCCGGCTGATGCAGTAAAACCTGCAGATGCTCGTGTGAAGACCGGCAAGTATATTAAATCTCAGTCTGAAGAATAAGAAGCAGAATTTCAAAAAGGTGGTGAGTAGATGTCAAGGCAATTCAGGGAGGCCAGAAAAAAGAATAACTTAAAGCTGACCGTAGCTGCAAAGATGCTGGGCGTCTCTCAACCTACACTCAGTTCCTGGGAGGCCGGGCGTAAATCGCCGACGATCGATAACCTCGCAAAGATGGCAGACCTCTACGGCGTAACCACAGACTATCTTCTCGGAAGGGGAGGTAGCCAGGATACAGAGAACACTCTCCCACTGCCCTATGACCAGCTCCGTGTTTCAAACGGCAAACCGGTATGGTCAGATAAATACGGTTGGCTCTTGATCAGCTCATCTGCGCAGGAGTTCATTGCAGCGACCGGAGAACGTATTCCGTTTGATGCTGCAGGTGAGATCCATGATATTGCACCACGGTTTGCAGAAGGCACCATTCCGCAATCAGATGCTTTGACTCAGTCTGAGGTAAGCTCCCAGACTCAAGTGTGGGTGGAACCCATTTCCCCAGACCCAGAAATGCGCGAGTACCTGCGCGGCTGGTATCAGGTCAAGGACCACTTTGTCGAGAATGAGTATGGTACCAAGTTCTCACTCGATAGCTACGCCGCCAAATGGTTAGCATTTAAATCGAATATATAAATTCAAAGAGCACCAGGAAAATCAAATCCTGATGCTCTTTGAATTTATATTATATTATTCCAGTCAACAGCCTCATAGGTTTTCCAAAGGGCTTCGGGTACCTTAAGTTCTCCACGACTAAACATTATGGAATAGTTATTTCCGTCTTTAGCTAGGTCAACTGTAAAGAGCTCAAAATTCATAGTGTTCAACCACTGACCATCGAGTTTCGCTTCTTCCTCAGCAAAATCAACGGGCAACTGGTTTCTTGCTTCTTCAAAGGACAAATAAATCTTTCCAGAAAAGGACTCATATCCTGTATCTAATTCGTGTACTCCACCATCAACGCGAACAGCCCCAATTGTATATCCTTGAACTCTAGCAATCTCAACTGCTTTCGTCATATAAGTCAATAATTTTTCGACCTGATGTATTGACTCAACCCAAAAACCAAACCCTTCAAATTTGATAGATTTAAGTTTTTCTTGAGTCAAGAAGTCAATGCCCGGTGAACAAGTGATCTCATTGTCGTCAGCGGTACTGCCAACATCACTTGTTTTAGAAAGTTTTCTTCCACATTCAGAGCAGAAATTATCTTTAGTAGAGTAATACTTACCGCAACAAGAAATGGTGTTATCATCATTAACCTTGTCATTGTTTTCTGTGATACAAAAACTCTTTAGCAACGATGATAGCTGATGAAACTCTTCAAATCCTCCACAACTGTAGCAAATAAATTCTCTACCATTACTAAAAGAGCATTTAAAAGTATTGTGCAAACAGAAGCCACACGCACCCAATCTATCAAATATCTGATTTTCTGTTGTCCAGTGGAAGAAGGAGATTGTATTTAATAATTCGCGCAATTCCATTATTTGCTGATTTGATAAAACAATGGTTTTTGTATCAAAAAAACCTGACGGATAAGCTCTACCGCCATCTCTGCTTCCATTAATGGTATTCCTATAGGTTAAAGTCTCACCATGCCACTCAATGTTGATTATTGGACAATCACCAAACGATATATGTAGTTTAGAAATTGAAGATCCGGACATGTCAGCACTATGCCATCTAAATGAAGCATTATCAATATAGCTACCATTATATTTCTTCTTAAAGTCTCCAGATAAGAGGGTGTCAATATCCTCTAGTCCACATTTTTTACACCGATATTTAATGCCTCCGGTCATTTCCTCAATAACCATAAAATCATGGTTTCCTGAAACACAGATTTCTCCATTAATTTGCTCGGAGGAAACATTCGAATCAGGCTCAAAATAACCATACGCTTCTTTAAAATTGCCATCTGTATCCGTTTCTGAAAAAGAGACAAAGTTTGTTTCTTTTTTTGCCATATCATTTGAAATAAGTTTTGCGGTTCTTTCCTTCACAATTTCCAAAGAATTGCTATACCTTTTATAAAGTGTTCTAAACACACACTCATTTTGAATAACTGCACGCTGATCCTGAGTTCTTACACGATTACAAAGAGTGGCATATAGCATAAACAATGTCTCGTCATCGATTTGAGAAAGATTTGCAATTTGTAATAATGCTTGGTTGGTTCTTTTGTGCACCAAACTTCCTGTTGCATCAATTGAGTACTGCTGCTTAATGAGTTGGACACCGTATGCCTCAAAATGCTTTTCAAAAGTACTTCTAACTATATTCATGATTCCAAGATCAACATCTTCAGGAATATACTGCAGTTCCGGGTTAGCATCGTATTCAGCTAATGCTTTATTCAGTCCTGCATATTTAAAGTGCATGAAGCTTCTTAAAATAAGCATAATTCCTGCAAAGGCAATAAACATACCCAATATGCCAAGGGGAGACCCAGATGCCATACAAAGGCCCATAATTGCATAACCTAACGGCATTATACAGAAGCCTATAATGCGTATCTTTGTTCTTTGTTTTTTTAATTGCAACAATTCTTGTTTCTTGTTCATAATTTTCAACCTTGTTTCTTTTTTGCTTTGGAAACAATTACTCCCACAATCATAACAAACCCAACTGTTGCAAAAATCCCTCCTTCTGCCATTTTCGCACCAGGCTCTTCAGGGTTAACAACAACTGTTATTGTATCTCCAACATACTTGGGTTCTGTATATTTGCCAACCTTTACGTGAGAATAATCCTTGCCATCAATCGTATAGTTTGCATACACGGTATATGTGTCGTAGTAATAAATCATATCAGAATCATGTTCTTCTTTGACCACCACATCGACAATTCGAGCCTCAATTTCGTATCCAGAGTTCTTCGCTTCATCATACAATCCACCCTGATACGCTCCAAGTAAAAAAAACAATAATACCTATGATTAAAACTGTGGTCGAATTAAATATTTTCTTCATATCACATTATCCACTCGCTTTTTCTATAACACAAGCACGGAGATTTTTCTTCCCCTAAAAACACAACATAAAATTCATCTCCTGTTTTTGTTGCATTATAAAAACTTTCTTCCACTGACATTGATCTAGTACGAGCATTATTAATGTCTTTGAAGTCAAGTTTCCATTCATCGGCGCCTTCTCCATCAGGTATATACCGCATGCCAACACAAGTTCTTTCAACTATCGCATATCTGAATTTTGATATCCTCGAATCACGCAATATCATTGTTATCAAAGAATAAGCTAGAATTGCCACCATAACAAGACCTATAGGATGTCCAATTACTGACATCACCGATGTAAATAGTAAAAAAGTGATGACGAAAATATATCCCCATTTGCTGCTTTTTTGTAAATGCAAATCTTTTGTAAGCAGTCAAGTGAAATACAGAAATTTTCGCCAGAAAATGCAGAGTTTTTCGGCGTCAATTTTCTCCTGTAATA